>JAGAFQ010000118.1 GCA_017612495.1 Clostridia bacterium | reverse complement strand
TATCAAAGAACTCTACACTCTGAAAGGAAAGGTTTATCTCTGGCTCGGTTCCTCGGGAACATTCCATCAATTTGCTGTCACGGCAAAGGAAGAAGGTTTTTCGTTGCCGCGCGGTGAAGACAACATTTTGGCTCTGAACGATGACTGGTCGTTCTGCCACCCCGGATTTGTCGGTCATATGGCTTTTCACAATGCTTCATCGGTGTCCGGGCAAAAGCTGATCCGTGTGGATTACAACAAATGGATCGCCGGAGCAGACGATTATCTTTATCACGGCGACAAAAAGTGAGGCGATCAAAATGTATGTACTTGCACTTATCAGTCTTATATGGATCGCTTATAAACTTGGAAAAGAGGACGGCAAGTGGGGCCTTTTTGCCGTCCTTGCCGTCCTGTTTATCATTGCCTTTATAATGACGCTGTTCAACCGATAACCGTATGTATCACTCAATACCAATGCGCTTTGCGATGTGATCCAGCTCCATGATGAACTTTTCATGCTGTGTCAATGTTATCAGCGAGGGGTCATCGCCTAAAATGCGTTTTTTCTCTTCGATATCCGGTAAAGCAAGCAGTTTTTCCACTCTCTTTTTGCGGGAAGCGGCATAAAAAATTACGTTTTCGGGCTGACTTTGCAGCATCGTCATACCGCGCGAGCAGGTGCACATTTTGGTGATATCCGTCCCTCTCGTTTTGTCGGGATAATCAAGCATTATTGCACTGCATAACATTCTGTAACTGTGCCGATTGCCGAGCCCGGGCCTCAAATTGAAAGAGACCGCGCTGACGATATCCTTTTTCTCGTCGGGATGCACGTTTTGAATGGCTTTTGCCATCAAAGACGACAAAAGCGCGCAGGGACTGCCGTCATTGTCGTAGTTGAAACGCATGACCTCTTCTTCGGAAAGTGAAAGCCGAAAGACCGTTGATTTATGGTCGCAAACGTAGCCTCCGCTTTTCAGACGGAAATATTCGGGCAGTTTCTTTTGGCAAAACGGCGCGGCATTTTTCATTTTGTTTTCGTCGAAAGGATTGCCCGTCTCATCGTCGAAAAAGGGATCGTCTTTAAGATTTATTCCGTCGGGATCGAGCACCGTCTGATAGCGGTCGCAAAGATAATAATAAAGCACCGTTTTGATAAACGGGAAAAATCCGCCGCCGTCGGTGATGATGTGAGAAACATAAAAAAAGATCTTATTTTCAAAATAAGAAAGCGCCAGCAAATGGCCGTTCGTTTCTTCTTTGCCAAGCGCTTTGGCATCTGCGCCGAAATAGGTAGGAACGGGCTTATCGTTATGCTCTTCAAGATATTCGCCGTCTTTTTTTACTATGCGCACGGCAAAATAAGGGTATCGCGGCATCGCCGTATCGACGGCACAGCGCAGCGACTTTTCAAGAATTTTCTCTTCAAGTTCCACCTCGATGCGTATGGTAAAGGGCATCTTATCCGAAGAAATATAAAATAGCGGGTCATAATATTTTGCTTTCACGAAAATCTCCATTCTGCCGTCAACTATAACGGCAAATGCACTTTTTATTTCTTTTTGTATGAGCGCATCCACTCGTCAACTTCGCTTATTTTGAATTTCCATATCCTGCCCACCTTGACACCGGGCATACCGATTTTTATCCAGGCAAGCGCGGTATCGCGTGTGATGCCGAGATATTCGGCTATTTCGTTCATGGAATACCAGCGCTCGATATAGTCGTTTTCCACTTAAAAATTCTCCTTTACAGAAGATTTTTTGCACACGGTAAGTATAGCACAGATAGTGCTTTTGCGCAATACGGCTTTTCAAACATCGGTGAGCAAAAGCCCCAAAGGCGCAAGGCGAATATTGCACATTTTTACATTTTATGCTATAATTTTGCCGACGATAAAAGCGTAAAATATTTAAAAAATTATACGAACGGAGTTGGCAAAAGCATGCTGGTCATCACCGACTACATAGAAAACGACGGCAAGAGTTCCGTTTCGGCGGCAATTCAGAAAGTGATAGACGAAAACCCGAACCGCACTATTTATTTTCCCGACGGAACATACGTTTTGTCGGAGCCGATAATCACCCCCGCAGACCCGAAAAAAAGCGTCGATCTTCAGCTTGAAAACTATGCCGTTCTGAAAGCGGCAAGTTCTTTTGAGCCGAATAAGGCAATGGTGATACTCGGCGGCAAGGATGCCGCAAACGATACTCTGACACCCGGCAGCAACTATTCTTTCACCGGCGGCATCATCGACGGCTCGTCTTTGGCTTGCGGCATTGAGATAGCCGGCGGCAGAGAGACGCGCGTTGCAAACGTTTCGATAAAGAACGTGCATTTGGGACTTTTGATAGATCACGGCGCAAATTCCGGCTCGTCGGACTGCGACATTCACGATCTTTCGATAAACGGTACGGGAAAAGCGGGCGACACGGGCATAATCATTTACGGCTATGACAACACCTTAACGAACATAAGGATAGGCAAGGTGGATATCGGAGTTTTGCTCCGCTCAAGCGCCAACAGTTTAAGAAATGTGCATCCGCTCTATTATTCCGATTTCACCGCTTTTGAAAATTCAGTGGGATTTTCGGACGAAGCGGGAAACAACCGGTACGATTTTTGTTGCAGCGATCAGTTCTGCACCGGTTTTGTGACAAAATCTTATTTGCCGAGTCATTTTAACAACTGCTTCTGCTTTTGGTGGACGTCGATGGGCAAATATCAGACTGCGTTTCGCGCCGACGGCGAATTCAATTCGATAGTAAACGGCCTCACTGCCGGCTTCAAAGACGATGCCGAAGCCGTATTCCTTTCAGCAGAAAACGGCGGATGCGGTGTTATGCGCGATCCCGTATTTTCAGAAAAACAAACAGAAACGACACTTATAAGAAATATCTTGACGGCAAAGTTCGGCCGCTCTACAGATAGAATGTAATCCATTTGAGACAACGGAGAAAATCACCGCTATGACATATCATTTTTTCGACTATAAATATAACATCGAGGGCTATAACGGTCAGCACTACGGCAGCGCCTATCAGACGTTTTACCTTATAGCGACCGTGGTTATCGCCTTTGCCCTCGCTTTTCTTTTGCGAAAGGTCAAAAAAGAAACGGTAAAAAAGAGTGTGGGCATCATCGGCATTGCCCTAACCGCCCTTTACATAATCAAAACCATTTGGGAATCGCACTATGACGTTGCGACAGACAGAGGCTTCAACACTTCTCTTCTGCCCTTTGACACCTGCTCGATAATTATGTGGGCAGCTCTCATTTACGGCTTTTGTGACGGCTTTTTTGCCGATTGGGCAAAAAAGTGGATCGTCTCTCTGGGCTTTGCCGGAGGCTTTGCAAACGCTCTCTTTTTGCAGGGCTTAAGATACTATCCGTTCTTTACGTTCGGCGCTTTTTACAGTATGATCTGGCACGCCGCCATGATCTTTTTGGCCTGGTGGCTCTTATTGTCGGGCGACGTTCGCCCCAAGTTTTCAGACACTCTGCGCGCCTGCGGCTTTCACGCCGTTTTTTCGGTGCTGCCCATCGCAATAAATTTTTCGGTCTCGCATATGAACTGGATGCTCTATGACGATGCGGGCGGCGTTCCGATAATAGAAGAGCTCTGCAAGCCGTATGCAAACACTCCCATAGCGACCGTCATCATGGCTCTTGCCTACGTTTTGATAACGTTTTTGCTCTTTTGCGTTTATATTTTTATTTCTTTCATATCAAAAAAAGTCAAAACTCTTTTTTGCAAAACGGCAAACTGATCTTTCGTTTTGCAAAACAAACCCGCCCCGCATAGGGGAGAAAGGATGCTTTCGCCGATCGCGAAAGCGAACATAATTATGCCCGAAAGTATCGCCGCGTTATTAAAAATAACCGTTCCCTGCGTCATAGCCATACTTTGCGCCGTGATCGCTCTTTTCGTTTTGAAAAAGATCTTTACGAGAATAAAAGGAAAGGCAAAGCAAAGCTCGGGGCTCAAATTTACATATGCCAAGGTCATTGAAGGCGTCGTCAAATTCGTGATCTTGTTTTGCACCGTCATCGTCATTTTGCAATTCTGCGGCATCAACGTAACCTCCGTCGTCACCGGACTCGGTATCGCCGGCGCCGTCATCGGTCTTGCTTTGCAGGACCTCTTAAAAGACGTCATCATGGGCGCGTATATCATTTCGGATAACTTTTTTGCCATCGGCGACGGCGTTGTATTTGACGGAGAAGAAGGCATCATAACTGAATTTTCGCCGAAGACCACAAAGATAGAGATGTTAAAAGACGGCAGGACCATAACGGTATGCAACCGCGAGATACAAAAGATAACAAAGCTTTCAAATGAGCTGATAATCGACGTTCCTATGCCCTATAACATCGACTATAAGGATGCCTACGGCGCTCTTTTGGCAATTGCCGACGATATCAAGAACTGCGATATCATATCCGATTGCAAATTGCTCGGCACGCAGGCGTTTAATTCTTCTTCTATCGCCTACCGTCTTTCGGTCATTTGCGAGTGCCGTCAAAGAGAAAACGCGACACGTCTTACGAACATCGCGATACAAGACGGGCTCAAAAAAGCGGGCATTGCCATTCCCTTTAATCAGCTTGACGTTCATATTGACCAAATCGGCGGCAAGACAGCGAGGTATTTATGAAAAGGTATATTGCCGTCATAGCGGCATCGGCGCTTGCGCTCGTATTGCTTTTGATATTGCCGCAGACTCAAAAGATCGATATAAAACCCGTTTACGATCCGCCGAAAACGGAGGATATCACGTCGGAAAAAGAGGATATCACCGCTATTTCGGGCAAGTATCTCGGGCTTGAAGATCAAGAGAACATCACACTCGATGACATAAAAGACGAAACAAAGGCGATATATCTCTTTTTGTCGGAGGGCAAAAAGAAAGCATATAAAATAAAATGCGACGATGCCCTCTCGATACAGAACGAACTCATAATCGGCAAAGAATATACCCTTTCTCTTATCGGCGACACGATAGTTTCGTTAAAACGGGATATACCCATCTTACCCGATATTTTAGTGCCCGAATTCGGTGAGCGCACGGTCATAAATCTTATCAAGACCGCATTCGCTCCCATGGGAAAAACGCTCTATATCTACGGCGGCGGCTGGAATTTGCAGGATGACGGCGCCGGTGTTGCGGCAATGACGCTCGGGCTTTCAGCCGATTGGAAGAATTTCTATCTTTCTCAAAATGCCGACTATGATCTTGAAAAATATATGCCGCAAAACGGCTTGAATCACCACAACCGAGAGGGTCTTGACTGTTCGGGTTATATGGGCTGGGTGCTTTATAACGCGCTCTATTGCGAAGAAAATAAAGACGTCGGCTACGTTGTGCCGTCAAAAAAATTCGCACAAGCTCTCGAAGAATACTGTCTTGGCACGTGCCAAAGCTTTGACGGCACTCACAAGGCCGCCGATTTTGTAAAGGCTTTGCGTCCCGGAGATATTGTCAGCATAAACGGTCACGTCTATATCGTTTTGGACGTCTGCGACGACCAAAGCGTTATCGTCATACACTCCACCGCGTCAGATTCCGTTTCGGGCGCATACGGCGGAGGCGTGCAGATAAGCGCGATAAACACGAAAACAAATCTTTCAAAGAAATGTAAGGCATACGATATATGCCGAGATTTCTGCGATAAATATTTTGAAGACTTTGTCTCACGCTATCCCGTCACCATGAAAGATACGAACACCTATTTCGGCATCGGAAAAGACAAGGGCGCCTTCGTTTTTCATTGGGAACTTGACAAAACGGGACTTCGCGACGACGAAAACGTTTCGCAAATGAGCGCCGAAATGCTTTTTGAAAGGTTAGAAAAAATAATAAATGAACCTTAATGAAGAAATGCTCGAAAAAATCGATGCGTATATGAAAAAAGCACGATTTTCGGTCTTGCCGATCAAAAGCACGCGCCGCGTGCTTTTCCTTTTGATATTTTGTTATTGCCAAAACCCGCTTTTATATGCTATCATATCCATATAAACCGTAAGGAGCTTATAATATGTACGAAGACGTCAAAAGATTTGATATGCGAATACCGCCGAGAAAAACAAAGTGGTATTTGAAGCCCGTAAAAAAACTGCTGTGCTACCCCGCATTCAAAAAATATAAGCCCGTTTTGCACTACGAAAACGGTGCTCAAAACATAAAGGCTCCGTTTTTGCTCCTCTGCAATCACAACGCGTTTTTGGATTTCAAGATAGCGTCTACCCTGCTCGGCAAAAACGATGCGAACTACGTTGTTGCCATTGACGGCTTTATCGGCAGAGAAGGTCTTTTGCGAAACGTCGGCTGTATATGCAAGCGCAAATTCACAAACGACATAACCTTGATAAAACAGCTTCGCCGCGTTATCGAAATGGGCAACGTTGCGGTGATATATCCCGAAGCAAGATATTCCCTTTGCGGCACTACCGCCGTTTTGCCGCGCTCTCTCGGCTCTCTTGCAAAAATGCTCAAGGTGCCGCTCGTCACCCTCATCTGTCACGGCCACCACGTGAATTCGCCTTTTTGGGATACCTCGCACGAAAGAAACATTGAACACACCGAGGCTACATATAAAGTCCTTTTGAGCGCAGAACAGGTAGCGGAATATGACGTCGAGACCATCAACAAAATGATCGTTTCGGAATTTCAATATGACGATTTTGCATGGCAAAAGGAAAACAAGATAAAAATTTCCGACAAAAACAGAGCAAAGGGACTTCATCGCGTTTTATACAAATGCCCTCATTGTCAAACCGAATTTGAAATGGATTCTTTCGGCACGACCTTAAAATGCAACCACTGCAAAAAATCATGGCAAATGACCGAATACGGCGAACTTTGCGCCGACGACGGCAATGAGACTGAGTTTTCGCACATTCCCGATTGGTATGAATGGCAAAGAGAATGTGTCAAAAAAGAGGTCGAAAGCGGCACTTATTCTTCGGGCGTTCTTAACGTTTTCGTTGACAGTCTGCCGAATGCAAAAAAGTTTTTGCCGCTCGGCCGCGGCACACTCTTGCACGATATGCAGGGCTTTCATGTCAAAGTCACCGATAAAGACGGCGGCGAAAACGTAATGGAAAAAGACGTTGCATCTCTTTATTCGTGCCATATTGAATATCAATATCTGTTCAAGCACGGCGACTGCGTGGATCTTAACACCTTAAACGACACCTGGTATATCTATCCCGAGGGCAAATTTTCAGTCACGAAAATGGCGATAGCCACAGAAGAACTTTACCGTGCGTTCTTGAAAGAAAGAAATAGAGAGACCATAGACGTAATGATGTAAAAAAAGGGAGACTGCAAATGCAGTCTCCTTTTTTTAATCGTTATAAATTCCCGTTGACAAATATCTTTCGCCCGAGTCGGGTAAGAGGGCGACGATGATCTTGCCGCGATTTTCTTCTCGCTTTGCCAAAACGGAGGCGACGTAAGCGGCGGCACCCGACGTGATGCCGACCAAAATGCCCTCGCTCCGCGCAAGAGCCTTGGCAAAATCGAAGGCGTCCTTGTCTTCGACCTTTATCACCTCATCGATGAGCGAAAGATCGAGGTTTTCGGGAATAAAGCCCGCGCCGATGCCTTGAAGTCCGTGCGTGCCGGCGCCATCACCCGAGATCACCGCCGAATTTGCAGGCTCAAAGGCAACTATCTTCACATCGGGATTTTTCTCTTTAAGATATCTTGCCGTGCCTGAAACGGTACCTCCCGTGCCGGCGCCTGCCACAAAAATATCGACCTTGCCGTCGGTATCTTCCCAAATCTCTCTGCCCGTGGTCTTATAGTGCGCCAAGGGGTTTGCGGGATTTTCAAACTGTCCCGCCAAAAAACTGTTTTCGGTGTTTTTTGCAATTTCCTTTGCTTTTTCAATGGCTCCGCTCATACCGAGATCTGCATCGGTGAGCACAATTTCTGCGCCGTATGCCGCCAAGAGCGACCGCCTTTCGGCGCTCATTGATGCGGGCATCGTCAAAATGACCTTATAGCCCAAGGATGCGCCGACCGAGGCAAGTCCTATGCCCGTGTTTCCGCTCGTGGGCTCAATGATGACGGAGCCTTTTTTTAGAAGCCCCGCCCTTTCGGCGCTCTCTATCATTTCCTTTGCCACTCTGTCTTTGGCGCTGCCTGCCGGATTTTGCATTTCAAGCTTTGCCAATATCTGCGCTTTTGCGCCCTCTTTTTTCTCGATATTGCAAAGACGCAGAAGCGGCGTTTTGCCGATAATTTCACTTACGTTATTGTATATTTTCATATCGTTATCCGTTCTTTCGCAATTATGAACTAATTTTATCACGCAAAAAAATGGCTGTCAACTCTTTGCTATGCGCCGCGTATTAAAAACGGCAATAAGCATCGTGCCTACGTCGGCAAAAACAGGCAAAGAAACTCCGCCCATGCCGAAAAGCGACAGTATAAAAACGGCGATCTTTATTACTATCGACAAAGTTATGTTTTCATATAAGATACGCATCGTCTTTTTTGATATGCAAACCGCTCTTGCGACCGATATGACCTTGCCCGAAAAGACGATCACGTCTGCCGAATCCTTTGCCGTATCGCAGGCGTCCTTGCCCATCGCAATACCTACGTTTGCATATTCGAGCGACGGGGAGTCGTTCACTCCGTCACCGACAAAGCAAATTCTGCCGCCGATCCCTTTTAGAATTTTGAGTTTGTCTTCGGGCAAAAGATCGGATTTATATTCCATTCCCGTTTCCTTTGCGATATATCCTGCGTTTTTATTACTGTCGCCCGTCAGCATCAAAGTTTTGATTTTCATTTTGTGAAGCCTTGCGATGCCCTCTTTTGCATCTGCTTTTATTTTGTCGCGCACGTATATTTTGCCGATAAGCTTTCCGTTTTTCAAAACCGAAATACCGTCGTTATCACGTTTTCCGACAAATATAAGATCGCCGTCGATCTCGCCCTCGCATCCCACGCCGACAATGCTTTTGAAGTTTTTTACCTCTTTTGTGTCGGTGTTTTGCAAAAACGCCTTTGCTATCGGATGAGTGGAGTGTTTTTCGATGGATGAAGCAAGCAGCAAAACGTCGTGATCGCTGTATCCCTTTTCGCTTTTTTGACCGCATATCTCAAATTCGCCCTCGCTGAGCGTACCCGTCTTATCGAATACGGCAGTCCTGATTTTCGCCGTTTCTTCTATCGCCGCAGAATCTTTTATGAGTATGCCGTCCCTTGATAATATGTGCTTTGCGTTATAAAAGCACAGAGGAATAGATATCACAAATGCGCAGGGGCAGGAAATAACGGCGATAAAAAGCGCGCTTTTTATGCTTTCTCTTTGCGCCATGATGCCGAAAGCAGGCGGCAATACCGCAAAAAGGAGTGCCGCCGACAAAACTGCGGGCGTATATATTTTTGCAAAAGCGTTTATGAAACGCACGCTCTTTGCGCTGTCTTTTTCGGCTTCGGATATGAGCGATCTTATCTTTGCGCCCATACTGTCTTTTTCGGAGTGCAAAACACGCGCCGTGATCTCGCCGTCCACACAAAGCGCGCCGCCAAAGACCGTATCTCCGATCTTTTTGGCAACGAAAAGTCCCTCGCCGCTTATGTGCGACATATCAAAATCGCTCGCGCCTTCGATGATCTCGATATCGAGCGGCACTCTTTCACCCGGCTTTATTCTTATGATATCGCCGCAGGCGATATTTTTGACGGGTGTATCAATATCATTGCCGCCGTTTATCAAATGAGCATGGTCGGGAAAAAGCTTTTCAAGGCTCGATTGGGCGTTTTCGGCTTCCAAGACCGATTTATCTTCGATGATCTCGCCGAGCGAATAAAAGAAGACGACCGCCGCCGCCTCGAAAAATTCTCCGAGTGCCAAAGCGCAAAGCGACGCTATCGACATAAGCAGATCTTCCCCTACGGAAAAATGCGAAAATAAGCCTTTTGCCGCGCCTGCCAGAATTTCATATCCCGATATCAAAAACGCAAGGATGAACACGGCACCTGATATTACGGAAAATATTTGGGCTGAAAAAAGAGATGCGATCATGCCCGCAACGATAAGCACGGCAGATATTTTCAGTTTTATCGCGTCTGCGCTTTTCGATTTCAATATTTTTATCAACATATTTGCCTCGCACGATTAAACAATCACTTAATTATACTATCATAATACGCCGAAATTATTCATTTGTCAATAATATTTAAGCAATTATTTAATTATTATATTTTGTCGAATTTATTGTAACAAGCCGAAAATAGTGCTATACTTGATTTGTAATTCACGGTATTGGAAGGTATCATAATGGAAAATCAAGCAAAAAAGAAGTTTCGCCCGATAGTTTTGGGCAGCGATGAGAACGCATACGGCACGGCGCGTCTGTTTTCGGAGACCTGCGACGTTTGCCGCTGCTGCTTTGCGCAAAAAGGCTGACGTCGACCCGTTACAGCCGTCTTTTGCAAATCGAGCAGATAGACGATTTTGAAAAAGAAGAGGTCTTTGCAGACAAGCTCCTTGCGGTTTTAAGACGTGAGCACGAGAATTTTGAAAAGCTGCTCGTTTTGCCCTGCTCCGATTATTACACCGCCCTCTTGGTGCGCAATTACGATAAATTCGAGGGACTTATAGCAAACCGCTTTGTCACGAATGAAATGCTCGACACCTTTGACACAAAGGATCATTTCTATGCGCTTTGCGACAAATATGATCTTGAATATCCCAAGACCGCCGTCTGCACACCGGATAAGAGAGAAAGCATCATAAACGAGCTTCCGTTTGATTTTCCCATCGTCGTAAAACCCGAAAATTCCAATGCCACAAGTTATCTTTCCTGCCATTTCGAGGGACAAAAAAAGGTCTTCTTTTTCTCGAACAAAGAAGACTATCTTGCGATGATCGCCAATATGAACAAATGCGACTATGACGGCAACCTGATAATTCAGGAATTCATACCGGGCGGCGATGATGCCATGCGCGTTATGAACGCCTATTGCTCGCTTGACGGCAAGGTGCGCGCAATGTGCCTCGGTCAGCCCGTACTCGAATATTACGACCCGAAATCGATAGGCAACTATGCCGCCATCATCTCGCGTAGTGATCGTGAGCTTTATAAAAAGATCGGCTCCTTTTTGGAAGAGATAGGCTACGTGGGATTTGCGAATTTCGATATAAAATTCGATTCGCGCACGGGACGCTATCTGCTTTTTGAAATAAATCCCCGACTCGGACGCAGCAGCTTTTTCTGCCGCGCCGCCAAGGTCAATATGATGCGCTATCTCATAGACGACGTTGTTTTCGGCAAAACGGATGAGTGTTTTTACAATGAAAAAACGGCGCTGTGGAGAAATGTTCCCATGGGCGTTGTGAGAAAATACGTCAAGAACGAAGAAATAAAAAAAGAGATAAAAAAAATAAAGTCAACGACGACTCTTTTCTATAAAAAAGATATGAATCTTCGCCGACTTTTGGTGCTTTTAAGACCGTATCTTGCGCAATATAAAAACTTTCACCGCTATTTCTTCGACAAGAGCAAAAACAGTTTTTAATATAATCAAAAAGCTCCGCTTTCGCGGAGCTTTTTGATTATATTAAATCACATATTCGATAAGACCGTGTAAAGCTCGATATCGGCTTTTTTGAGCATTTCAAGAAGCTCGCCGTCGCCCATTACGGTGTCTCTGCCCTTTTCATATTCGGCATCGACCATCGCTTTCATCGCTTCGACAACGGGTGAACGCTTTTCTACCGTATCGCCGCCCGACAAACGGAAATATCCGTTTATCCAATGGGCTATTCCGGCAAGACCGCTGTGCGCATCGACTGCGACCTTGGCAGGTCTGTTGAGTATCTTTGCCGTATCGAAAATGTTATAG
>JAGAFQ010000117.1 GCA_017612495.1 Clostridia bacterium | reverse complement strand
TAAAAGATCTGCGCCGTCCGTTTGAACTTCAGCTCCACGGCTTAAACTTCCTGCCCGGCACGGATATCGTCAAGATGGCGACGGATAGCGGCAAGGTTTCGGAAGATGAAATGCAAAAGATCATGTATGCGCCGATGGAAGAGCAGTTTTCGGCTTATTGGAAGCGCGAAAACGAGCGCGAAAGTCAGACGATATACAGAATGACGTACTGTTTGCAGTTCCGTATGCTCCGCCGCAAGATAGAAAGCTTTGAGAGCGACTATATGGCGCATGCGGATGAAATAGACAAGCTCTTTGAGCGCGGAAAACTTCTTTGGAAGATACGCTATTTAAGACGCAAATCAAGACTTGTCATTCGCAACGTGTTCAAGATCTGATATCAAAGTCAAGGCAAAACCTCTTGCCTTGACTTTATTTTTGTTTTACGGTATAATCTATACAATACCAAACGAAAGGACTATATTTTTATATGGACGGCGACGCGGCGTTATCGGCGTTATTATTAAAATCAAATATAAAAGAGGGTAACAAAACGGCACACGGTTTTTATTATGGTGCCGATTTTTGCCGTACCCATATCGGAGGCAGAGTATGAACACGGTGATAACAATAGCCGTAATGGCTCTGCTTGTTTTAATGAGCGCATATTTTTCGGCGACGGAAACGGCATTTTCTTCTCTCAACCGCACAAGACTTCACACGATGGCTGACGAGAACAACAAAAGGGCGATACTTGCCATAAAGCTCACCGACAACTATGATAAACTCATTTCCACCATTCTGATAGGCAACAACATTGTCAACATTGCGCTTGCCTCGATAGGCACACTTTTCTTCGTCGAAAAGTGGGGCGATATCGGCGCAACTCTTTCAACGGTGATAATAACGGTTGTCGTTTTGATTTTCGGCGAGATATCTCCGAAGAGCATTGCAAAGGATAAGCCCGAAAAATTCGCGCTTTTTTCAGCGCCCATCATAAATACACTCGTTTATATCCTTTTGCCCTTAAACTATATTTTCGGCTTCTGGAAAAAACTTTTGAATAAGCTTTTCGGTGCAAAGGACGACGAAAAAATGTCGCAAGAGGAACTTATGATGCTCGTGAGCGAGGTCCAGCAGGATGGCTCTATCGACAAGGACGAGGGCGAACTTTTGAAAAACGTTATCGAGTTCACCGATCTTCGCGCATCGGATATTCTGACACACCGCATTGACCTTGCGGCAATGCCTATGGACAGCACGAAAGAGGAGATCGCCGAATGTTTTTCATCGACGCGCTTTTCAAGAATTTTGATATACAATGACGATATTGACGATATAATCGGAGTTTTGCACCAAAAGGATTTTTATATCGGCAGCGGCATTACGGGCAAAAAGATCAAGGATATCTTGACTCAGCCCGTATTCATTCGTGAAAACGTTAAGATCAGCGGCATTTTGCAGCTTTTGCAATCGCATAAATCGCAGATGGCGGTAGTGCTCGACGAATACGGCGGCACTGTCGGCATCGTCACGATGGAGGATATTTTAGAGGAGCTTGTCGGCGAGATATGGGATGAACACGACGAGGTCGTCGAGAACTTTTCAAAAATTTCCGACGACAGATTTTGCGTGGACTGCTCGGCGTCCATCGACGATTTCGATGAATTTTTCGGTACCGAGATCGACACCGAATCAGTCACCGTCGGCGGCTGGGTAGCGGAAATGCTGCAAAAAATCCCCGAAGCGGGCGACAGTTTCGGCTTTGAAAATCTCTTGATCACCGTTGACAAAATGGATGTTCACAGAGTTGATACCGTTATGGTCACGGTCGAAAAAGCCGAGACCGAGGGCGATGGAGAACACGAAAACGAAGATGAAACCGAAAAAGAAGAAGTGTGATTTTCATGACTGATATCGAAAGAGAAGCGATAAGACGAACAAAACTTTTTTTGTTCGACCTTGACGGCACGCTGTATCTCGGCAACAGACTTTTCGACTTTACCGAAGAGCTGCTTGACACAATAAAGGCAAGCGGCAAAAGATATATGTTTATGACGAACAATTCCTCAAAGGGGATAGGGTCGTATATTGAAAAAATGGCATCTCTCGGCATCGGGACCGACAAAGATGACTATATTACCTCATCGCAGGCGACGTCGCACTATATTTCGGAAAAATATCCCGACAAGCATTTTTATGTCTGCGGCACGAGATCGTTCTATGACGAGCTTGCGTCGAGCGGCGTTTCGGTTTGCGACGATATCTTGAAATCCGACGCGATCGTTATGGGCTTTGATACGGAGCTTACTTTCAAAAAGCTTGACGACGTTTGCTCGCTTCTTTGCAAAAAAGACGTGCCCTATATCGCATCTCACCCCGATATGGTCTGCCCCACCGAATACGGCAGCGTTCCCGATTGCGGTTCAGTTTGCGATATGGTCTATAACGCTACGGGAAAAAGGCCCGATGCCGTAATCGGCAAGCCGGGCATCCTTATGCCGAAACTCGCTATGGAAAAATGCGGTGTTCTTCCTTCGGAATGTGCCGTTGTCGGCGACAGGCTCTATACGGACGTTTTGTGCGGAATAAACGCAAAAGCTTATGCCGTTTTGGTTTTAAGCGGAGAAACGACACCGAAAATACTCGAAGGATCCAACATAAAGCCCGACGCCGTATTCAAGAGCGCCGGTGAGATCATTGATGCGTTAAAATAAAAAAATGCTTCCGAAAGATCGGAAGCATTTTTTTACGTCTTATCTGCCGCAGGGGCAGGTGCTTTGGGTTGTCTGCTGACAGCCGCATCCGCCACCGCAGGAGGAGCAGGAGTTATTCGTGTGCAATAAAATGAAGATTATTGCGATGACTATTACGGGAAGGTAAAAATCGAAATTCATGGTTGTGTTCCTTTCATTTGTATAGGTTATAACCTTTCATTACATAGTATGCGAAAGGGAATATAGTGTGAGCGTAACTTGACATTGATTTTTGCGCAGTATATAATTATTATGATGTGTAAAAAATACGCGCGAAGATATATTGTTATGCTTATGTAATCGGAGTTTTCAAATGAAAAAGGAAATTTTTATCATAACGGGAATGAGCTGTGCCGCATGTTCAGCGCGCGTTGAAAAAGCGGCAAAAAGCGTTTTGGGCGTTTTGAACGTTTCGGTGAATTTGCTCACCGAAAGGATGACAGTCGAGGGCGATTTTAACGCGGAAAACGTCATTCTTGAAGTCAAAAAGGCGGGCTACGGCGCTTTTTTGCAAGACGAACAAGTCAAAAAAGCCGAAAGCGATAATGCCGCAAAGCAGTTTTCAAATCTTAAACTGCGGCTCATTTTTTCAGCCGTTTTGCTCATTTTTCTCATTTATATTTCAAGCGGCATAAATATGTTCGGGCTCGGCTTTTTCGGGCTTGAAAAGCAAAATTTTCTCATCTTGGCGATTTTGCAGTTAATACTCGCTTTATCTGTGCTCATCATAAACAAAAAGTTTTTTATCAGCGGCGTCAAAGCCGCCCTTTCGCTTTTTGCCAATATGGATACGCTCGTTTCTTTGGGCTCTTTGTCTGCCTTTTGTTACAGTCTTGTCATTTTGATATCGATGGTCGGCAAAGATGTATCTTATCAAAAAGAGGCGTTTGCGGGACTGTATTTTGAAACGGCGGCGATGATACCCACTCTTATCACGGTGGGCAAAATGCTCGAGGGATATTCAAAGGCGAAAACCACAAGGGCTATCGGAGATCTTGTGAAGCTGCGCCCAGAAACGGCAAGAAAGATCGTCGGCGAAGACGAGGTGATCGTGCCCGCCTCGGAGATCGCCGTCGGCGACGTTTTTGCACTGAAAGCCGGGGATCTTGTGCCGGTGGACGGTCAGATCATATCGGGCGACGGGGTGTTTTTCGAGGCGGCGATAAGCGGCGAGAGCATGCCCTCGGACAAGACGGTCGGCGATGACGTCATATCGGGCACCGCCATAACGTCGGGCTACGTTCGCGTCAGAGCGCAAAAGGTCGGCGAAGATACCGTTATATCGCAGATAATAAAGCTCGTCGGAGAAGCATCGAGTTCAAAAGCGAAAGTGTCGAGGATCGCCGACAAAGCAGCATCGGTCTTCGTGCCTTTTGTCATGGCGATATCTCTTATCACGTTTGTTTCGTGGATCGCCGTGAACGGCGATATCGGCTTTGCGCTTGCAAGAGCGATATCTGTGCTTGTTATCAGCTGTCCCTGCGCTTTGGGGCTGGCAACTCCCGTTGCCATTATGGTTTCAAGCGGAGTCGGCGCTGAAAACGGCATTCTTTTCAAGTCTGCCGCCGCCATAGAATCTCTTGCGAAGATAAAGATACTTTGTCTTGACAAAACGGGGACCGTGACAGAGGGCAAACCGCAGATATGCGATATCCTTTGCCCCGAAAATTATGATGAAGACACGTTTATATCTCTTTGCGCGGGAGCGGAGCAGAAAAGCTCTCATCCGCTCGGGAAAGCGGTCGTTGAATATGCGAAGACGCAGAACATCCCCGTTTTGCCGAGTGCCGATTTTGAATCGGCAAACGGCAGAGGCATTGAAGCTACGGTCGATAACAAAACGGTATCGTCGCTTTCGTTTGATGCGTTTTGCCGAAAATACACGCCGAATGAGATGTTCATATCAAAGGCAAATGAATATCTTTCGCAGGGAAAAACTCCGCTTTGCTTTGCCGTTGACAATAAGTCTTTCGGCATAATTTCCGTATCGGATGTCGCAAAAGCGGATAGCTTTGAGGCAATAGAGAAAATAAAGGCTCTCGGCATATCGGTCGTTATGCTCACCGGCGACAACAAGGTTTGCGCCGAAGTCATTGCAAAAGACGTAGGAATAGAAAAAGTTTTTGCCTCTCTTATGCCGACCCAAAAGGCGGATATCATAAGCACTCTTAAAAAAGACGGATCTGTATGTATGGTCGGCGACGGAATAAACGATGCGCCGTCTTTGGCAATGGCAGATGTCGGCATAGCCGTCGGCGGCGCCGCCGATATTGCCGGAGATTCTGCGGATATCGTGCTTTCGAGAAATGATATTATTTCCGTTTACAACGCGGTGATACTCGGCAAAAAGACACTCAAAAACATAAAGGAAAATCTTTTTTGGGCTTTCTTTTATAACGCCATAGGCATTCCCGTAGCGGCAGGTGTTTTTATAAGATCATTCGGCCTTACGCTGAGTCCCGTGATCGGTGCCGCCGCCATGAGTTTATCGAGTGTTTTTGTGGTATGTAATGCTTTAAGGCTTAATTTTATCAAATTCAATAAAAAAAGAAAGGCAGAAAAAATGACGAAGACGTATAAGATCGAGGGTATGATGTGCACGCACTGCTCATCAAGAGTCAAAGCGGCGCTTGAAGCGACAGCAGGTGTTTTATCTGCCGATGTCAGCCACCAAAGAGGAGATGCGATAGTGACACTTTCGCGTGATATCGACGACAAGATCATTATAAAAGCGATAACCGATGCGGGATATAAGGCATCAAAGCTTGATTAAATCAATGAGACGGTCGCATTTGAAAATTTTTGTTGAAAATGTACTGCATCTGTGATATAATATTATAAATATAAAGATTTGTACTGTTGTATGATTTTGAGCATACGAATGCACGGAGGCTGCGGTCAATGGCAAAGATCCTTTTGACGGGCGGATGCGGATATATCGGCTCGCACACCGCCGTAGAACTTATAAATGCGGGCAGAGACGTTGTCATTGCCGATGACTTATCGAACAGCGACAAAAGCGTTATCGACCGAATCGAAATGATCACGGGCAAAAGGCCCGATCTTTACGTTTCGGATCTGAAAGACAAAAAAGAGTGCGAAAAAATTTTTGACGAAAACGATATTTCGGCAGTCATCCACTTCGCAGGATATAAGGCGGTGGGCGAATCGGTGCTTTCCCCTTTGAAATATTATCGCAATAACCTCGATTCCACCCTCTCGCTTTTGGAATCGATGCGCTCACATTTATGCAACACGATAATTTTCAGTTCTTCTGCGACCGTTTACGGCACAGACGGGGTAGTGCCTTATACCGAAAGTGCCGAAACGGGCGGCTGTTCCAATCCCTACGGCTGGACAAAGTTTATGATAGAGCGTATCATTTGCGATACGGTTTTGGCAAATCCCGATATGAGCGCCGTCAATTTGCGCTATTTTAATCCCATAGGCGCGCACGAAAGCGGTCTTATCGGTGAAAATCCGAGCGGAATACCAAATAATCTTATGCCCTATATAACGCAGGTCGCCTCGGGCATCAGAGATCATCTCAATATCTACGGCAACGACTATGATACTCCCGACGGCACGGGAGTCAGAGACTATATCCACGTTGTCGATTTGGCAAAAGGACATTTGGCGGCTCTTGAATATGCCGAAAAGCACAAGGGCACAGAATGTATAAATCTCGGCACGGGCGTCGGTTACAGCGTTTTGGACGTTGTCAACGCCTTTAACGAGGCAAACCACCTTGACTTGCCGTATGTGTTTGCAAAAAGACGAGAGGGAGATTTAGCTTCGTATTACGCAAATCCTAAGAAGGCTTATGAGCTTCTCGGTTGGAAAGCGGAAAAAACTCTTGTCGATATGTGCAAGGATTCCTGGCGCTGGCAGGTGTATCTCAAAAATTCTGAAAATAAAGACGGCGGTAAATGATCATGTTATCAAAGAAATTAAAAGCGTTTGACAAACACGTCTATTTGGCATCTCCCACAATGCACGGCGAAGAGCTCGAATATATGACCGAGGCATACAAAACGAATTGGATGTCAACTGTCGGCGAGAATATAAACGAGGTCGAAAAGCTTGCGGCTTGCGGTACGGGCATGAAATATGCCGTAGGACTTGCTTCATGCACGGCGGCGCTCCATTTGTGCGTAAAACTCGCGGGTGAGCGCATTTACGGCAAGGCGAAGGTCAGTCACGGCACACTTGAGGGCAAAAGAGTTTTTTGCTCCGATATGACCTTTGCCGCAACACTCAATCCCGTCGTATATGAGGGCGGCATACCCGTCTTTATAGATACCGATGAAAAGACGTGGAATATGGATCCCGAAGCATTAGAGAAAGCTTTTGAGCTTTATCCCGATACGAAATTGGTCGTTTGTGCGGAACTTTACGGCTTTCCCGGAAAGATCGACGATATAAAAAAGATCTGCCTTGAAAACGGCGCTCTTTTGATAGAAGATGCCGCCGAGGCAATGGGCGCTTTCAAAAACAAGATGCCCTGCGGTTCTTTCGGCGATTATTCCGCTATCTCTTATAACGGCAATAAGATCATCACCGGCTCATCCGGCGGCTGCATTTTGACAAACTCCGAAGAGGAGGCAAAACGTGCGCGCAAATGGTCTACGCAGTCGAGAGAAAATGCTCCGTGGTATCAGCACGAAGACGTCGGATATAACTACCGTATGTCAAACGTAGTAGCGGGCGTCGTCAGAGGACAGTATCCGCACTTGCCGGAACATATTGAGCAAAAAAAGAAGATCTACGAAAGATATAAAGAGGGATTTTCCGATCTGCCCGTCGTTATGAATCCGTTTGATGAAAAATCGGACGTGCCGAATTTCTGGCTTTCGGCAATGACTGTTGACAAAGACGCTATGTGCAAGCAGACAAGAGACGATACGAAGGCTTCCTATGTTCCCGAAAAGGGAAAAAGCTGTCCTTCCGAAATCTTGGAAGCCATCGGCGCGATCAATGCCGAGGGAAGACCTATATGGAAGCCGATGCACATGCAGCCTATCTACCGTGCAAACGACTTTGTAACGGCAGACGGTGCCGATCACGGCAGGGATATTTTCGAGCGCGGCCTTTGCCTGCCGAGCGACAACAAGATGACAAAGGACGAGCAGGATAGGATCATTGAAGCCGTCCGCGCTTGTTTTGAATAAGTGTTTTCACGATTTGCGATACAGATAAAACACATTATTGCAATGGGGTTAAAATATGAAATTAGCGACTTACGTCTATAAAAAACTTTTCAAGAAGAATCCCCCGTATTGGTATCAAAAGGGATTTTTATCACTCGTTGCCGGGGTAATAAGAAAATGGCTTACAAATTCGATCGCTTCAAACTGCCCCATAAACTGTATAAGGATCTTTCTATACCGTTTATCCGGCTTCAAGATCGGTAAAAGAACGTTTATCGGTATGCATTGCTATTTAGACGATCTGTGCTATAAAATGCTGACGATAGGGGATCACGTAACGATCTCATACGGCGTATATTTTGCTTGCCACGGAAGAAATCAGCCCGATTATCCCATAAGGGTAGAGGACCATGCTTATATCGGCATGAGAGCAAGTATCATCAGCAAAAACGCCGACGGATCGGATCGCGGTGTTACGATAGGAAAACGTGCCGTTGTCGGCTCCTGCACTCTTGTGAACCGTGACGTGCCGGAACGTGCAAGAGCTGTCGGAGTTCCTTGCCGCATTTTGGAAGATAAAGACCCCTCAAACGGCTGAATTTCGACATAACTTACATAAACGGAGGATGCGGAATGTTAGCGCAAAACATTGACCTCAAAAACAAAACGATCCTTGTGACGGGTGCTGCCGGATTCATCGGCGCAAACCTCGTTTTGCAGCTTCTAAAAAAGGCAGATAACTGCAAGATCTGCGGACTTGACAGCGTAAACGACTATTATGACGTTTCGATCAAGGAATACCGCCTTTCTGAAATCGAAAAGGCGGCAAGCGGCGGCGAATGCGAATGGAATTTTATTAAGGGCAATCTTGCAGACAAAGAGCTTATCGAAAAGCTTTTTTGCGAGTACAAGTTCGATATCGTCGTAAATCTTGCGGCGCAGGCTGGCGTCAGATACTCCATCGACCATCCCGACGTATATATCGAAAGCAATCTTATCGGATTTTATAACATTCTCGAGGCGTGCCGCAGAAATCCCGTAGAGCACTTGGTTTATGCTTCGTCGTCATCGGTCTACGGCTCGAACAAAAAGATACCGTATTCGACCGATGATAAAGTCGATAATCCGGTTTCGCTCTATGCGGCGACGAAAAAGAGCAATGAGCTTTTGGCTCACGCTTATTCAAAGCTTTACAGTATCCCTTCGACGGGACTTCGTTTCTTTACCGTTTACGGCCCCGCGGGACGTCCCGATATGGCTTATTTCGGTTTTACGAACAAGCTTATAAAAGGCGACACTATCGAGATATTCAACTTCGGAAATTGCAAGCGCGATTTTACCTACGTTGACGATATCGTCGAGGGCATCATAAGAGTTATGCAAAGAGCTCCGGAGAAAAAGACGGGCGATGACGGCTTGCCGCTTCCGCCTTACAGAATTTATAACATCGGCAACAATTCGCCTGAAAATCTGCTTGACTTTGTAAACATCCTGCAAGAAGAGCTTGTGAGAGCAAGGGTGTTGCCCGCCGATTATGATTTCGAGGCGCACAAAAAGCTCGTTCCCATGCAGCCGGGCGACGTGCCGATAACGTATGCCGACACGTCTGCTCTTGAAGCGGATATGGGCTTTAAGCCGAACACCACGCTCCGCGAGGGACTTCGCAGATTTGCAGAGTGGTATAAAGAATTTTACGGAATAAATTAAATCAGGAGGACACGATATATGAAAATCGCAATTGCCGGTACAGGCTACGTAGGTCTTTCAATGGCGTGCCTTTTGGCACAGCATAACAAGGTGACGGCGGTCGATATTCTGCCCGAAAAGGTCGAAATGATAAACCGCAAAAAGTCGCCTATCTCCGATCGTGAGATCGAGGAATATCTTGCCGCAAAGGATCTTGATCTTTCGGCTACGATCGATTGGCAGAGCGCATATAAGGATGCGGATATCGTAATTATTTCCACCCCGACGAACTATGATGAAACCAAGAATTTCTTTGATACATCATCTGTCGAAAACGTCATCGAAAAGGTCATTTCGGTCAATAAAAATGCCGTAATGATCATCAAATCCACCGTTCCCGTCGGATATACCGAAGAGGCAAGAGAACGTTTTTCTTGCGAGAATATCCTCTTCAGCCCCGAATTCTTGCGAGAGGGCAAGGCACTTTATGACAATCTTTATCCGAGCAGAATAATCGTCGGTGTGCCTTTGGAAAATGAAAAACTCAAAAAGACGGCAGAGACCTTTGCCTCGCTTCTTCGCGAGGGCGCTGTCAAAAAAGATATCGAGATCCGTTTCATGAACACGACCGAAGCCGAAGCCGTAAAGCTTTTTGCAAATACTTATCTTGCGCTTCGCGTTTCTTTCTTCAACGAGCTTGACACCTATGCCGAAATGCGCGGACTTGACACAAAGTCGATAATCGAGGGCGTCGGACTTGACCCGAGAATCGGCTCGCACTATAATAACCCCTCGTTCGGCTACGGCGGATATTGTTTGCCGAAGGATACAAAGCAGCTGCTTGCAAACTATCAGGACGTTCCGCAGAACATCATTTCCGCAATAGTCGCCGCAAACAGCACAAGAAAGGATTTCATCGCCGATCAGATCATCGCGCGCCGTCCCAAAACGGTGGGCGTAGACAGACTCATTATGAAAGCGGGAAGCGATAATTTCCGTCAAAGCTCGATACAGGGCGTTATGAAACGCATCAAAGCAAAAGGTATCGAGGTCGTCATCTATGAGCCTACGATGAAAGAGGACGAATTCTTTAACAGCAAGGTGGTTCGCGACCTTGACGAGTTCAAGTCAAAATGCGACATTATATTGGCAAACCGTTTTAATCCCGACCTTGACGACGTTATGGATAAGATCTATACAAGAGATCTGTATTTCAGAGATTGAGAAAATTTTTATTTCAAAATGCGGTGTGTTTTTCATGCCGCATTTTATTTATTTGTAAGCAAAATGCATAAATGTTATTGAAATATGAACAAAGATGTGCTATATTATATATGTAATACTATATAATTTAACTACGAAGATACTATTCACCCATAACGTTTGTGTTCGGAGGCATCATGTACGCTGCATTTTTTAAGAGAGTTTTCGATATTATCCTTTCATTTTTAGCGCTTATATTGTTATTTCCGATCTTGATCGTTTTATCTGTCATGGGCGCCGCTTTTATGAAAGGCAATCCGTTTTTTTGCCAGCTGCGATCCGGAAAAAAAGATAAAAACGGAAAAGAAAAAATATTCAAGCTCATTAAATTTCGTACGATGTCAAATGAAAGAGATGAAAACGGCGAACTTTTGAGTGATGAAATAAGGCTCAATAAATACGGCAGGTTTCTGCGCGCGACTTCACTTGACGAGTTGCCGGAACTTATCAACATCCTTTTGGGCGATATGTCGATCATCGGTCCGCGTCCTCAACTCGTGCGCGATATGGTCTTTATGAGCGATGAGCAAAGACGACGCCACGATGTGACCCCCGGCCTTTCGGGGCTTGCGCAGGTGAACGGCCGAAACAATATAACCTGGGAGCGCAAGATGGAATATGATCTTGAATATATAGATTCCGGCATAACCCTCAAAAACGATATAAAGATCATCATAACCACTGTCAAAAAGGTCATAAAGAAGAGCGATATCGTTCGAGAGGGAACGGCAAGCGATATGGACTTCGGCGATTGGCTGCTCATGAGCGGCAAGGTAGATAAAGCAACATACGACATAAAGATGGCAGAAGCGAAGAGATTGTGCGAATCTGCAAGATAATTTGATTTCTTGCATCTTTTATAAAACCGGGGGGGGGTCGAATGGTGGACGAGCTCGTTTCAATGATAATGCCTTCTTACAATACGGCAAAATATATCCCTGATTCGATAAGATCCGTTTTGGATCAGACTTATAAAAACTTTGAACTCATCATCGTTGATGACTGTTCAAGCGATAACACGTATGACGTGGTAAAACCGTTTTTGGATGATAAAAGGATCATATATTTGCAAAACGAAAAAAACAGCGGCGCGGCAGTGAGCCGCAACCGTGCGCTTTCGGAGGCAAAAGGCAAGTGGATCGCTTTTCTTGATTCAGACGATCTGTGGCATCCGCAAAAACTTGAAAAGCAGACAGCCTTTATGAGATCGAACGGATATCACTTTTCATACACAAAATATCAGGAAATGAACGAAGACGGCGTTGACGGCAATGTTTTCGTATCGGGTCCGAGGCGCATTTCAAAAGCGGGAATGTATAATTTCTGCTGGCCCGGATGCTTAACGGTAATGTATGACCGTGATCATGTCGGCGAGATCCAAATAGCAGACATAAAGAAAAATAACGACTATGCGATGTGGCTCAAGGTTTGCAAAAAGGCAGACTGCTATTTGTTGGATGAAACACTTGCAAAATACAGACGAGGCAGGACGGGGTCGGTAAGTTCGCACAGCATAAAAACGATGATCGGCTGGCATTACAAGCTTTTTTATGAAGCTGAACGGCAAAATGCGGTTTTTGCGGCATTCAATACCGTGCGGAATTTGTTTTTCGGAACGATCAAAAAAATACTGTATGTCAAAAATACCGACAAATAATTGATATATAAGTTTGAAGATAGGATCTTTCAAATTTTCAGGTTTTTTGTTTTTCTGCTTTCGGCACCGAAAAATGCGGCGGCTGACTGCGCAAAATACACCACGATTTTGGAAAGAAAGGAATTATCATAACTATGGGAGAAAAAAGTAAGTTTTATCAAATAAGGCGAAAATTGCAGCTTGCGGCGTATAGTTTATTAGGCGCCGAAACTGTATCAAAGATATATTTCCGCCACGAATTGGGTTACAAGCTTGATCTTAAAAATCCCAAGACCTTCAACGAAAAATTGCAATGGCTGAAGCTATACTATTGTCCAAATACAAACAACGTTATCAAGTGTGCTGATAAGTATGCGGTCAGAGATTATATCAAGAGCGTCGGAAAAGAGGAATTGCTGAACGAACTTATCGGAGTTTGGGATAGTGCCGACCAAATTGATTGGGATTTGCTTCCGAATCAATTTGCATTAAAGTGTAATCACGGATGCGGATATAATTTGATTTGTGCTGACAAGTCAGCTCTTGACGCAAAAAAGGTCACACAACGATTTGACAAGTGGATGCACGAGAGTTTCGGTCATTTCAACGCCGAGCCGCATTACGACAAGATAAAACGCAAAATAATTTGTGAAAAATTTTTGCCGGGTGAGGTCATAAATTATAACATTTACGTGTTTAACGGAAAGGTAGTTTTCTTTTCGGTGGCGGGAGGCCTCGGCGACGGTGTCGGCGAGCATTTGACTTATTATAATGCTGACGGCAGTTTAGCGGATTTCAAAAATAAGAACTATCCCGTCAAAGAGGGAAAACTGACAGATTTGCTTTTTGAAATGGAAAGTATTGCGGAGTATCTTGCAAAGGGCTTTCCAATGGTGCGAGTAGATCTATTCGATGTTGACGGAAAAATCGTTCTGTCAGAGATGACTTTTACGCCTGGCGGTGCGTTGATTCCGTTTGATTCTTATGAAGCCGATTTGAAACTCGGAAACAAATTAGATCTTTCAGAATTATGGGAGAAGTGATTTTATGAATTCGGACTTAAAGATCACGGTGGTGTACGGCGGTATATCATCGGAAAGAGACGTCTCGTTAAAAAGCGGTGCAGCCGTTGCAAATGCTCTGAAACAGTATGGATATAAAAATGTCGAATTGTTTGATTTGACTTCCGGTAATATAAGCGAACTGCTTAGAAAAAAACCGGATGTTGCATATTTGGCTCTTCACGGAAAGGGCGGAGAAGACGGATGCATTCAAGGCGCACTTGAACTTGCCGGAATTGCATATACCGGTCCCGGTGTCTTGTCAAGCGCGATTTGTATGAACAAGATCTTGACCAAACGCATTCTCAAAGCCGAGAATATTCCGACTGCAAAATATTTGGAGTTTAACAAAAACAATATCAAATCGGAAAAGGATATTTCAAAAAAGATCATTGAAGAACTCGGACTCCCCGTTGTGCTGAAATCTCCCTCGCAAGGTTCGAGCATCGGCGTTTTGATAGTACATAAGGCAGAGCAGGTCGAAGATGGTGTTTGCGAGATCTTCAAATTGGGCGATGAATTGCTGGCAGAGGAATATTTGAGCGGAGTTGAAATAACACTTCCCATAATAGGCAATGAGGATATCGAGATCTTACCGGATATTGAAATAACGTCCGAACGCGAATTTTATGATTATAAGGCAAAATATACGTCGGGCTTGTGCCATCACATAATACCCGCAAGAATAAGCGATGAGCAAAGACGTTTGGTGCGTGAAATAGGCAAACAAGTCTATAAAAAGCTTAATTGCTGTGGTCTTTCAAGAATCGATTTTATCGTCGATGATAAAAAGGGCCCTATGGTCATTGAGGTCAATACCTTGCCCGGTATGACCGAAATGAGTCTTGTGCCGGATGCGGCTTCATCGGCCGGTATCTCGTTCGGTGAGCTTACATCAAGAATACTTCAATACGGTATAGAGGCCAAAAGATAAGAACTAAAATAACGGCGATCGACTCAGCTTTTTTCGATCAACGCCCGACAAACGCCGAAAATCATAGGTCAGCATTTTTGCCGGAATATCCGGTGCTTTTGCGCGTTTGTCATATCGTGTCAGCGCCTCCGCAATGGCGGCAAAATG
>JAGAFQ010000116.1 GCA_017612495.1 Clostridia bacterium | reverse complement strand
GTCTTTCTTTTCTATCTTGCTGTCATAATCGACTCCGCCCGAAGCATAGCCGACCGCCACCTTGGAAATAGGCAAAATAAATGTTCCGTCCGGCGCGTTTATGGGATCGCCGATAACGGTATTTGCGTCAAGCACTTTTTTGATGCTTTCCAAAGACGTTTGAATCATATCGTTTATTCTGCTCTCTGCCATGATAAAATCCTCACTTTTTTTGAACTTTATTTTTTTCCGATTGCTCGGATTTGTTTTTGAGATATGCCGCAGCCGCGCGGCAAAGGACCAAAAACGCCTGATAGATGCGTATGCCGAACACGATGCTTATATCGCACACGGTCTTTTCGGCGGTGAAATCCGCCGAGATATTCACGCTTTTCCGATAGCGTTTCACGTTGGTTATTTCAGATAAGATCGCCAAAAGGTATTCCACAGACTGCACCGTTATTCCGTATGTTATCGCGGTTTTTGCGGCGTCGGTGCCTCCGACTGCGATCTTTATATTCGATATTTCCAAGACAAGATAGCGAAAAAACGTCTTTTTGACCGCCTTGACGATCTCGCAGATAAGCTTTATGTTCTCGCCGACACTCGCCCCGCTTTTCTCGTTTGTCTTTTCGCTTTTTTGCGGTTTTTTCGGCTTTTCGGTTTTATAGTCATCGAGATCTATCGGCTTTTTCTTTTTGGGATAAAGAGGATAAGCGATACCCAATATTTTAAGAAATACGAAAACGTCATCGTTTCTATATTCGATGCCTATCTTGACTTTAAGTGAAAACACGGCGACAAGAAGCAATATTAAGGCTATCGGTATATAAAGCCATAACATATTTTCTCATCTCCTTTATTTTATGAAATCGGAAGTTCTATTTGTTCTTCGCACGACGGCGAGGCAAAAGAATCTTTTGCGGGTAACTCGCCTATCGATGAAAGTCCGAACACACGCAAGAATTCATCGGTCGTAACGAGAAGCGACGGTCTGCCGGGAACGTCGAGATGTCCCTTTATCGCGATCAACCCCTTTTGCAAAAGAGACGTCACCGAATATGCACTGTCCACTCCTCTCACCTCGTCGATATATGCCCTTGTGACGGGTTGATTGTATGCGACTATCGCCAGAGTTTCAAGCGACGATTTCGATAGGTTGCCGCCGTTTTTTATGTTGAGCGCCGCCCTTATGTAATCACCGTACTGCTCCTTTGTGGATATCTGACACGAATCGTCGAAGGTGAGTATGCAAAGACCGCTTGCGCGTTCTTCTGAATTATATTCGTCTGAAAGATTTTTAACGACCTTTTTGACCTCCGCCTTTGTTATATCGAGCACACTCGCGATTTTTTCGTACGTGAGCGGATGCCCTGCGGCGAATAAGATCGCCTCGATTATGCTGTTTGCTTCATTCACCGTCACTTGTTTTATCCCTCTCTTCCGTTTCGTCGTAGATCTCGGGCAGCGGCACCGAGGTGTCATATTCGAATTCGAGCCGTTCTCTTGCGTCAAGTTTTTTATTCTCGCAAACGTGCGGCACGAAGTTGCCCGATTTTATGAGTTCAAGCAATGCTATGAACGTCGCTATCATTTCGGATCTTGAAGTTGCCGATGAGAAAAATTCATAGAATTCAACACGCGGTTTGCTTTTTGCAAGAGCCAAAATATGCGGTATTCGTGAGCCGACCGATATATATTTGCGTCTGACTATCGGCATGGCATATTCTTTGGCGTTTATCTTTCTGTCGGCACATTCGGATAACATAGTTGACATAAGCTCGAAAAGCATCATGGATTCCTGCATATCGAGTTTTCCGTCTGACTGTATCTCGCTCGTATCTTTCGCAAAGCGGCCGCGATAAGTCTCAAAGCGGTCGCCGAGATATTCTGCCGCAAGCTTTGCCTTTTGATATTCAAGAAGCGCCGAGGCAAGTTTTTCACGCGGATCTTCGAGATCATCCTGTGTCTTTGGCAGAAGCATTTTGCTCTTTATGAGCATAAGCTCCGCCGCCATCGCGATGAAATCGCCCGTGATCTCCATATCCATTTTTTCCATTGTGTCAAGATAGGCAAGATACTGTTCGAGTATCAAAGCTATCGGAATGTCGGCAATGTTGACCTTGTTTTTGCCGATGAGCGTCAAAAGCAAATCAAGAGGACCTTCAAAGGTCTCTATGTGATAGGTCGGTTCTTCCATTTGAAAATCCTTTCGTCAAAATGCAAAAGTTGATATAACGAAATTGTAGACGACGCCGTTGAGATATGAAAGCGGCGTATCGAAAAATCCCGCAAAAATCAAAACGAACATCGCTATCATGATATAGCGCTCATACTGTAAGAGCTTGTAATAAATTTTGTTCGGCAAAAACGCGCAAATGATGCGGGAGCCGTCAAGCGGCGGTATCGGAAGCATATTGAAAACGAAAAGTCCCGTATTGAGCATAATAAAGATTTGCGCGAACAAAAATACTACGTCCGGAAGTCCCTTGATATAAGAGAGCGCCGAAAACAAAAGCGTTGCCGCGATCGCCGCCAAAAGGTTCGAGAGCGGACCTGCGAGAGCGATTATTGCGGAATCTCTTTTGGGATGCTTCAAATTGCGCATATTTATCTGCACGGGTTTTGCGAAGCCGAAGCCCAAAAACAGCATCATAACAGTGCCGAGTATATCAAAGTGGCGGAAGGGATTGAGCGATATTCTGCCCATATATTTTGCAGACGGATCACCGAGTTTATCCGACACGATGGCGTGAGCCGATTCGTGCACGGAGATCGCCAATAAGATCGCCGGTATCCTTAAAAGTATTATCACCCAATCAAAGTTACTAAACGCAGAAAACATTAAAAGCTCCTTTGTCAAATATCGTTTTTTGCCATATCTTCGAGCGATTCGCGCGAAACGGCGATCCTCGATTTGCCGTCCTTTATCATAATGACGGGCAGACGCGCGACCTTATTATAGTTGCTCGCCATAGAATAGTTATATGCGCCCGTTGACAATATTGCCATAATATCGCCCGATTTCGGTTCTGCTATGGCAATATCCTCGGCGATAAGATCTCCGCTCTCGCAGCAGCATCCTGCAATGGTGCAGACAAAATCCGCTTTTGCGCATGCTTTGTTATCGTTACACAAAAGTGCCGTGTATTTTGAGCCGTATAACGCGTAACGGGGGTTATCGGGCATTCCGCCGTCAATGGCGACATAGCTCTTATATCCCGTGATATTCTTTATCGAGCCGACGGTATAAAGAGTGAGCCCTGCCTCTGCAACGATGCTGCGTCCGGGTTCGATCAATACTTTCGGCACCGCAATACCGTAAGCCTTGCAGTTCGTCTTTACCGCTTCTGCGACCTTGCATATCATATTTTCATAATCGGGCACGGGATCGTCTTTTACATATCTTGCGCCGAAGCCGCCGCCGAGATTGAGCTCGCGCACACAGACTCCGCATTCTTTTTTGATCTCAAAAATAAATTCGGTCATTATCTTTGCGGCATCGCAAAACGGCTTGTGATCAAAGATCTGCGAGCCGATATGGCAATGAAGTCCGGCAAAATCGATATGGGGCATCGAAAGGATATATTTTACCGCTTCCATAGCCTGTCCCGTTGCGATGGCAACGCCGAATTTTGAATCGACTTTTCCGGTATTGACCGCCTTGAAGGTGTGAGCGTCGATGCCGGGAGATACACGCAAAATGACCTTTTGCGTGACGCCGCATTTTTCGGCGCACTTTTCGATGTTCTCTATTTCATAAAGGTTGTCGGCGACGAAGCATCCGACACCCGTTTTCATCGCATATTCGATGTTTTGGGGAGTTTTGTTGTTGCCGTGGAAATAGGCGCGCGACATATCAAAGCCTGCGCTTGCGGCGGTATATATTTCGCCGACCGAAACAACGTCGATGCCCATATTTTCTTTTTTCATTATGCGATAGATCTCTTTTGCCGAAAATGCCTTTGAAGCATAGAGCACGTCATAGCCGTCTTTGCCGTAGCACTTTTCCATAGCAGATCTGTAGATGCGGCAAACGGAGGTTATTTTATCTTCGCTGAATATGTAAGCAGGTGTGCCGTATTCCTTTGCAAGAAGACAAAGATCCATACCGTCAAAAGAAAGGTTGCCGTTTGAATTCATTTTTAAGTTATCGTGGATGAACATATATATACCTCAATTTTTAAGTAGTTTCAAGATTTGTTTTACCGTTTCGTCCCTGCCGATGCTCTTGATATTCGAAAAAGGTATGACGGGGGTGTTTTCGATTATCATATCATAGTCGGTCAGCATCTTTTTTTGTTTTTCGAACTCGGTCTTGTTGAGCTTGTCTGCCTTGGTGGCAACGACAAAATACGGGGTGCTCGTGTCAAATAGCCAACGCAGCATCATATCATCGTCCTCGGTCGCGCCGACCTTCATATCGATTAGCTGAACTATTCCGCATAGATTTTTATTTTCGCCCGAAAGATAGCCCTCGACAAGATCGGACCACTGCCTTTTTTGCTGCTGTGTGCGCTTGGCATAGCCGTATCCCGGCAGATCGACAAGATAAAACGAATTATCGACGCAATAGAAATTTATTGTCACCGTTTTGCCGGGCTGCGAGCTCGTACGGGCAAAATTCTTTCTTTGGAATATCGCATTCAAAAGAGAACTTTTGCCGACGTTTGAGCGTCCCGAAAAAGCGATTTGGGGCAGATCGTCCTTCGGCATTTGAGAGATCGAGCCGATGGTCGCTTTGAGCGTTACGTTTGAAAAATTGACAGCCACTTCATTGCTCCTTTTTCTTTTTGCAGACGTATTCTTTCGGGAGTTTATATCCGTTTATTATGCCGCAAAGAGCAAGTGCTTCCAAAACGGTTTCGCAGGGATAAAATTTCATCTTGTCGGCGATATCACCGTCGATCTTTTCAAGGTCGGGAATATTGCCTTTCGGTATTATCACGTTGCGAATGCCGTAGCGGTATGCCGCCATCGTCTTTTCGCGAAGGCCGCCTATGGGCAAGATCTTGCCGTGAAGAGTAATCTCGCCCGTCATGGCGATATCGCCTCTTGCAGGCTTTTTTGAAAGCTCGCTGGCAACGGAGACGCAAAGGGTGACACCCGCCGAGGGACCGTCTTTTGGCGTTGCCCCCTCGGGCACGTGGATGTGCAGATCCTTTGTCTTTGCAAAATCATAGTCGATGCCTATTACATCGGATATGGAACGTATATAGGTGATCGCCGTTTCGGCGGATTCTTTCATAACGTCGCCCAAAGAGCCGGTGAGTTTTATCTTTCCGCTTCCGCCGAGCGATAAGGTCTCGATCTTCAAAACATCGCCGCCCACCTCGGTATATGCAAGACCGTTTACAACGCCTATTTCGGCTGACAGATCGTGTGCATCCTCGGGTATGAGTCTTGCGCCCAGAATGTCGCCGACGTCTTTCTTTGAAACGGTCATTTTTTCGATCTCTCCCGATTCGATCTTTCGTGCGATCTTTCGGCAGAGAGCGGTGAGTTTTCTTTCAAGCTCACGCACACCCGCTTCATGAGTATAACCGTTTATGATCTCGAGTATCGCATCCTTTGTGAACTTGATTTGCGACGGCTTCAAGCCGTTATGTTTGAGCGCACGCGAAACGAGATGGTTTTTCGCTATCTTGAACTTTTCGTTTTCGGTATAGCTCGGAAGTTCGATTATTTCCATTCTGTCGATAAGCGCACGCGGGATCTTGGAGATATTGTTCGCGGTCGCGATGAAAAGACAGTCTGAAAGGTCAACGGGGATTTCGAGAAAATGATCTCGGAACGAGGTGTTTTGAGTCGGATCCAAAACCTCGAGCATCGCCGATATGGGGTCTCCCCTGCTGTCGTCGGTCATCTTGTCTATCTCGTCGAGGATGATGAGCGGATTCATAACTTTCGCACGGGTGATGGCGTCGATTATCCTGCCCGGGATCGCGCCGACGTAGGTCTTTCTGTGACCGCGTATATCGGCCTCATCGCGGATTCCGCCCAAAGACACTCTGCGGCATACGAGCCCGAGAGCCCGTGCCACCGAATAGGCTATCGACGTTTTGCCGACACCGGGAGGGCCGACAAGGCAGATTATCTGCGTTCCCTGCGATTTTGTGAGTTTTCTCACGGCAAGGTATTCGAGCATTCTTTCTTTGATCTCTTTCATACCGTCGTGGTCTTTTTCAAGTATCTTCTCTGCCGCGGGGATCGAAAGACGTTCTTTTGAATACTTGCCGAACGGCACTTCAAGGCAGACGTCAAGATAGTTGCGGTAAAGTGCGCTCTCTGTGGATGCAAACGGCATTTTGGCAAGTCTGTTCGCCTCGCGTATCAAATGCTCTTTTGCTTCATCGGAGGCTTTGAGTGCCTTTATTTTTTCGATGTATTCGGCAACGTCGTCAATATCTTCACCGTCGCCGAGCATCTCCTTTATATATTTTATCTGCTCACGCAGAAAGTAATCGCGCTGACCGGCATCTATTCTTTCTCTGACGGTCTTTTGGATATCGTTTTCGAGCTTTATGAGTTCCTTTTCGCTTTCAAGAAGCACGTTTAAGAGCTCGAGCCTTTCTATGGGATCGTATTTTTCCAAAACCGCCTGCTTGTCTTCAAGAGTCAAAAACGCGCTTGAAGCGACAAGATCAGACAAAAGTCCCGGGTCTTCTATCGACTTTGCCGCATCCATAAGTTCTTTTGAAACGTTGGGGGCAACGGCGGCAAATTCGGCAAAGCGGTGCTTGGTATTGGCAAGGAGCGCCTGCACTTTCGCGTCGCTCATGGAATCAAAGCGCAGCGTTTTGAAAATGATCCTTGCGCGGTTGAGTTCGGCAGAAAAGTTATAAGCGCTGACAGTCGCACGGCAGACGCCCTCGACGACTACACGGGCAATGCCGCGGCGCTGCTTTTCAAAATGTTTTATTTTGCAGACCGTACCGATGCGGTAAAGGTCGCTCGTTTTGAATTTTTCATTCGCCGTGTTTTTGGCGGCGACAAAAAAGACCATATCTCCGCTTTTGAATGCCGATTCGCAAGCGAATGAAGAAAGCTCGTCATAAAGCTCTATCGCCGTTGACATAACGGGAAAAACACATGTGCCTTTTACGACGGCTATGCCCAATACGGCGCTTTCTGCGGTTTCAATAATGTTTGCCATTTGTAAATCTCCGAATTTTTTATCTTCAAGCCGCACGGGTGCGGCTATTTCACGTATTCACATAATAAACGGGAACGTGTGAGAGTATATTTTAACACAAATTTTGCGCTTTGTCTATGCTTTTATATTTTATATTATACTATAAAGCAAAAAAATGCGGCGGAGCCGCATTTTTTTGAAGCATTATTTGAAGCATTTATGCTTATTTGCAATGGGGATCGTATGCAGGATTTACTGCATAAAAATTCTTATAATCGAGTTTATCCCTGACTATTCCGATAGCGTCACCAAAGCGCTGATAATGCACGATTTCCCTCTCGCGCAAAAATCTTATGGCATCCTTGGTGTCGGGGTCGTCGACGAGGCGAAGGATATTGTCATAAGAAAGTCTTGCCTTCTGCTCTGCCGCCAAGTCTTCATTGAGGTCCGCGAACACGTCGCCCGTCGATGCAAGAGTCGCTGCAGAAAACGGCGTGCCGTCGGCGCCCGTGGGATACACGCCCGTTGTATGATCGACGAAGTATGTATCGAGTCCGCCTGCCTTTATTTCTTCGGGAGTCAAATCTTTTGTCAGCTGATAGAGCATCGAGCCTATCATCTCAACGTGGGCAAGTTCCTCCGTGCCGATGTCGGTAAGGATACCTATGACCTCGCGGTACGGCATCGCAAAGCGCTGATTGAGATATCTTGTCGCCGCGCCGAGTTCGCCGTGAGGTCCGCCGAGCTGCGAGATTATCACCTTTGCCGCCTGCGCGTTCGGCTTTTTTATCTTGATGGGATATTCAAGCTTCTTCTCGTAAATCCACATAATCTACTCCTCCTCACTCATTTCCCAAGGCCAAGCACCGATGGTCCACGTAAATTCTCCGTCTTCTGCGCTTTTAGAATCATACACGGTGATAGGACCGTATTTTTCTGTATATTCATTCAAAATTTCGTCGCGTTTATGCAACGTATCGAAGAAATAATTTCTGGCATCTCTGTTATAGGGATGACCGTCGAGATAGAGGTTCGTTTCGATGAGGGCAAAGTCGCATATTTGAAGATCTCTTAACATATTTTCGCGTTCGTTCATCTGCCGCCACCTCCGAAATAATGACGGCTCTGCATATATCCGCGATATCCTCCGTCATTGCTTTCTCTCGGCGCTCTTCTGCCGAAAGACGGGATACCGGATGCCGGTTTGCTCATATCCGATTCGTCCGTCGGCACGTTCGACGTCGGGCAGTAAAGTTTGGGATTCTGATCGCCGTAAAACGGCAGATCGAGCTCCGAAAACACCGTGCCTCTTGAAAATCCCTTTTCATAGTCGTAAAGATTTTGAAAGTCCTGCGTCGGCACGTAGCTCATCGCAAGCGACGCATTCGGGACGTTCAGTTTTATATCTGACATATTGTGTCATTGCTTTCGCTTTTTGCGAAAGTCTCCTTTCTCCCCGAGACGGGGCAGGTTCGTGAAGCTCGAAAGGATCGCTTTCAAGCCTATACCTTTCGGGCATAACGCCTTATTCCATACTACGCAAAATGCGCCCGCAATGACACAATTACTCATTGCAAAACTTGTAAGCTTATGATATAATACATAAATAATACATTTATTTCGGAGAATTATCCCTTGAAAATTCAGACATTTTCCGTCGGTCCGATGCGGACGAACTGTTATTTTTTGACAGCCGACGACGGCAAGAGCGCCGCGATAGTCGATCCCGGTGACGATGCCGATAAAATAATCGAAAAAGTAAAGCAGAAGGAACTTTGCGTCAAATTCATTCTTTTGACTCACGGCCATTTCGATCACACGATGGCGCTTGAGGGCGTAAGAGACGCATTAAACGTTCCCGTTTTCATTCACGAATTCGACAACGAGCTTTTGCTCGACGGCAAAAAGAGCATGCTAAATGTTTTTTCGAATAAGACGGTCGTTCACCGCCCCGCCGAAAAGCTTTTATCAGACGGCGATGAGATCGCGCTCGGCGATGAAAAAATAAAAGTCCTGCATACTCCCGGCCACACCAAAGGCTCGTGTTGTTTTGTCTGCGGTGATTTTCTCATCACGGGCGATACGCTTTTTGACGGAGCCGCCGGAAGATATGATTTTTACGGCGGAGATTTTTCCGCTCTCATCTGCTCCATCGAGCGCATAAGAGATTTAGAGGGCGACTTTAAGATATATCCCGGTCACGGAAATTCGAGTTATCTTTCGACCGAAAGAATGAACAACCCCTATATGCAATACTGAAAAGGATGGTTACTATGGATTACGCTTATTTGGCAGAACTGCTCTTTCCCGACGTCAAAACGACGCCCGAGGATATGGAAAAACGCTATCCGCCCCGCAATTTGCCCGAGGACGCGAAAGTCACGCGATTTGCGCCGAGCCCCACGGGATTCGTTCATTTCGGCGGACTTTTTCCCACCCGCGTCGGTGAGCGCCTTGCCCACCAGAGCGGCGGCGTCTTCTTTTTGCGCATAGAAGATACGGATATGAAACGAAAGGTCGAGGGCGCAGAAGAAAATCTTATAAGTATTCTCGACAAATACAACATCCGCTTTGACGAGGGTGTCGGCAAGGGCGGAGATTACGGTCCCTACCGCCAGTCGGAAAGATGCGAGATATATCACACCTATGCAAAATATCTCGTTCAAAACGGAATGGCTTATCCCTGCTTCTGCACCGAAGAGGAACTTTGTGCCATACGCGCCGAACAGGAGGCGCTCGGCGCCGATCCCGGCTATTACGGCAAATGGGCAAAATACAGAGATGCCGATATTTCGGTGATAGAAGAAAAAATCAAAGCCGGCGAGCCTTATGTTTTGCGTTTCAGATCGAACGGCAACGTTGAGAACAAGATAAAATTCACCGACCTTGTAAGAGGCGATATAGAGATTACCGAAAACGATAAAGACCACGTGCTTTTGAAGAGCGACGGCATACCCGTATATCACTTTGCGCACGTAGTCGATGACCATCTTATGCGCACAACGCACGTCGTGCGCGGCGAAGAATGGCTGCCGAGTCTGCCTTTTCACTTGCAGCTTTTCCGCGCTCTCGGCTTCAAGATGCCCAAGTTCTTGCACATATCGCAGATAATGAAGCTCGAAAACGGCTCGAAAAAGAAGCTTTCAAAGCGCGATAACGGAGCATCTCTTGCCGACTATGAGGCAGAGGGCTACCCCGAGATAAGCGTTATCGAATACATCATGATACTGCTCAACTCGAACTACGAGGAATGGAGGATGCAAAATCCCGACAAGAACTATGAGGAATTCCCATTCTCGCTTAAAAAGATGAGCTCATCGGGATGTCTTTTGGATATAGACAAGCTGAACGACGTCAGCAAAAACACCGTTTCGCGTATGGATACCGATACGGTCTATGAGCAATATACCGCCTGGGCGCAGAAATTCGACAACGATTTTTATAAGATCTTTTCCGCAAACGCCGAATATTCAAAGCGCATCCTTTCAATAGGCAGAGGCACTCAAAAGCCGAGAAAGGATATCACCACCTGGCGCGACGTAAAGCCCTACGTATCGCTCTTCTTCGATGAGCTTTTCGAGATGCAGGCAACGTTTGAAGAAAAATTCGACAAGCGCGATATCAAAAAGATACTCACGGAGTTTTCAAACGGATATGACGAAAACGACGCTATGGACGTTTGGTTCGGCAAAATGAAAGATATCGCCGCGCAAAACGGCTTTGCCGCCGAGACGAAAGCATACAAGCAAAACCCCGATGATTATAAAGGCTCGATAGGCGACGTCAGTATGTTTGTGCGCATTGCCGTCACCGGAAAGACCAACTCTCCCGATCTGTATGAGGTCATGCACATAATCGGCAAAGAGCGTACGCTTTCCCGCATAAATTCTGTAATTTCATCACTCAAATGAGATAGGAAGGTATAAAACAATGGCTGAAATGGCTTCAAATTTTATTCACGAGATCATTGATAAGGATCTTGCAGACGGTGTTTGCGAAAAGATACATACCCGTTTTCCGCCGGAGCCCAACGGATATCTGCATATCGGAAGCGCAAAGGCGATCTGGATAAACGCCTATACGGCAAAAAAATACGGCGGTCTTTTCAACCTCCGCTATGACGACACAAACCCCGAGAAAGAAGACAACGAATACGTCCGCTCCATTCTCGAGGACTTAAAATGGCTCGGCGCCGAGCCTACCGGCGGCATCTTCTACGGCTCCGATTATTTCGGCAAGTGCTATGAATTTGCCGTAAAACTCATAAAGGAAGGCAAAGCGTATGTTTGCGACCTCTCGGCAGATGAGATGCGCGAATACAGAGGCACTCTCACAGAGCCGGGCAAAGAGAGCCCCTACCGCAACCGTTCAGTCGAAGAAAACCTCGATTTGTTCGAGAGAATGAAGAACGGCGAATTTGAAGACGGCAGCCGCACGCTCCGCGCAAAGATAGATATGGCATCGCCCAATATCAATATGCGTGACCCTGCGATATACCGCATCATACACACCGAACATCACCGTCAGGGCAACAAGTGGTGCATCTATCCCCTTTATGACTTTGCGCACCCCATACAGGATGCACTTGAAGGCATCACGCACTCGCTCTGCTCTATCGAATTTGAAAATCACCGCCCGCTCTATGAATGGGTGGTCGACAATATCGGCTTTGAAAAGAAGCCCAAACAGCGCGAATTCGCAAGACTCAATATGACTTATACCGTAATGAGCAAAAGATATTTGCGCAAGCTCGTTGAAGAGGGCGCGGTAGACGGCTGGGACGACCCCCGTATGCCCACTCTTTGCGGTCTTCGCCGCAAGGGTTATACCGCCGCATCCATCATCGACTTCGTAAGCCGTCTGGGCGTTGCGAAAGCGAACAGTATGGCTGATATCGAGATGCTCGAGCATTGCATCCGCGAGGAGCTCAACGCAAAAGCGGAGCGCCGTATCGCCGTTTTGCATCCGATAAAGGTGGTCATCACGAACTACCCCGAAGACAAGACGGAATATTTCGATATTCCCAACAATCCGCAAAATCCCGATGCGGGCACGAGAAAAGTTCCCTTCACACGTGAGATCTATATCGATGCCGACGACTTTGCCGAGGTACCGCCTCCGAAGTTCTTCCGCTTGAAGCCCGAGGGCGAGGTAAGACTTATGGGCGCATACGTCGTAAAATGCGAAGACTTCATCAAAGACGCAAACGGAAACGTCACCGAGATACATTGCAGCTGCGATCTTGAAACGGGCGGCAAGAACCCCGCAGACGGCAGAAAGATAAAGGGCACCATCCACTGGGTCAGCGCAAAGTATTGCGAAGACGTGGACGTTATGCTCTATGACCGTCTTTTCACCGTTCCGAATCTCACCGTTTTGCCCGAAGATAAATCGCTCGACGATTTTCTTAATCCCGAATCGCTTACAAAGCTTTGCCATTGCAAAGCCGAGCCCTCGATAAAGGATGCAAAGCCCGGCGACCACTTCCAATTCGTCAGAATCGGCTATTTCACGAAAGATTCCAAAAACGAAAACACCTTCAACCGCACCGTTACATTAAAAGATAGTTATACCCCGAGCGTATAAGGAGCAGAAAAATGTCAGAATACAAATTCAATACCAAGTGCGTGCAAGCCGGCTACAGCCCCAAAAACGGAGAGCCGCGCGTTTTGCCGATCTATCAGAGCACAACATACAAATATGAATCAAGTGACGAAATGGGCGATCTTTTCGACCTTAAAAAGAACGGCTATTTCTATACGCGTCTGCAAAACCCCACCAACGACGCGGTGGCAAAAAAGATTGCCGAGCTTGAGGGCGGCGTTGCCGCGATTTTAACGTCTTCCGGTCAGGCGGCATCGTTCTTCTCGATTTTCAACATCTGTCAGGCGGGCGACCACGTTGTGGCATCCTCTGCCCTTTACGGCGGAACGCTCAACCTCTTTTCAGTCACCATGAAAAAAATGGGCATCGACTTTACATTCGTCGATCCCGATTCGGATGAAGAAACGCTCTCAAAGGCGTTTTGCGATAATACGAAAGCCGTTTTTGCAGAAACGCTTTCAAATCCGTCGCTCATCGTTCTGGATATCGAAAAGTTTGCAAAAGTCGCCCATGCGCACGGCGTGCCGCTCATCGTCGATAACACCTTCCCCACTCCGATGAATTGCCGTCCGTTTGAGCACGGCGCCGACATCGTGACACATTCCACGACGAAATATATGGACGGCCACGCAACGAGCGTCGGCGGCGTCATCGTCGACTCGGGCAATTTCGATTGGACGAAATATCCCGATAAATTTGCCTGCATAACCGCTCCCGATGAATCTTATCACGGCATCAGCTATTCGGAAACGTTCGGCAAAGCCGCTTATATCACGAAAGCGACCGTGCAGCTCATGCGCGATTTAGGCTCCATTCCCTCACCGCAAAACTCCTTCCTTTTGAATTTGGGACTTGAAAGTTTGCATCTGCGCGTCATGCGCCATTGCGAAAACGCACAAAAGGTTGCCGAATATCTTGAAAAGCACCCGAAAGTCACCTGGGTCAACTACCCCGGACTTGAAAGCTCGAAATATCACGCTTTGGCAAAGAAATATATGCCAAACGGCTCCTGCGGCGTCATCTCATTCGGAGTTTTGGGCGGCAGAGCGGCGGCTACCAGATTTATGGATAGCTTAAAGCTTGCGGCTATCGTCACGCACGTTGCCGATTCGCGCACCTGCATTCTGCACCCCGCAAGCACGACGCACCGTCAGCTCACCGATGAACAGCTCGTCGAATGCGGTGTCAGCCCCGACCTTATGCGTTTGTCGGTCGGCACCGAGGACGTATCGGATATTATCGCCGATATCGAACAGGCACTCGCTCTGTTGTAATATAAAACAAACAAAAAACCGCTCTTGCGAGCGGCTTTTTTGTTTTATTCTGCAAAGTTGTCAATAAGCGTATATACGGCGGTCTCGAAATAAGAGTTCATATCGGAAGGCTCCGTATTCGTGTTTATGAGTTCCACACGGAATTTTACTCCGCCGCATTCAAAATCGGCTACGGCAAGCGTTTTGCCGGGCATAAACTTTTGGGCGAACAGAGCTTCGGCACTTTTGCCGGAGGGGGTTATAACGCTCGATTTTGCATTCGTTTCAAGCTCGTAAACGGTATCGTAGGGCTTTCTCATTTTACTTGCGAAAACGTTTATCGTTTTGCCGTTTGAATCGGTAAACTGGTATCTTACGGCGTCGTCGGCGAAATTGCCGTCTTTATCGACGGTGAGGGTGAATTCGTTTGCGCCGGCATAGACCATGGCGGAGGCGACCTCTTCATCGGTCACAAAAAGCTTTGAAATATCATAGCCGAAATAGTCAGCCATATCGCTTACCGTGCGGTTTTCTTTATGATATAAAGCCGGATCGAAATATCTCGGTGCGCCGGAAATGGTATTCTTTATTTCGTTCATCTTGATGCAAGGCGAATCGACGTGTGTATCGACGCTGCCGGAGATGACGGTGACCGACTGCGATGCGGGGTCATCGCCGCCGACACTCACAATACTCGATGCGGCCGCATCGGACGATGCGGGTGACACATCGGCGCCGGTATTTGATGATAAAGCTTCGGCAGAACCGCTCGCTTGCTGCGTTTTTTCAGATGCAACGTAGTCGGTGGCGGGCTCTTTTTCATTTTGCAAAAGCGGCAATGCGATCACTGCCGTGATGGCAAACACGGCACAGACTGCCGCCGGAGCAAGTATTCTTGAAAACGAAAAGCCTTTTTTCTTTTCGTTTCGGGAGGAATTCTTTATTTTTGCATTTTCAATACATTTTTCATACGCTTTGTCGAGATTCGGAATGACGTTTTCCGAAGCCTTTTTATATATGTCTCTTTCTTTCATTGTGCGTTTTCATCCTTTCCGCTGAAAATTTGTCTTAACTCCTTTATCGTGCGATAGAGTTTGTTTTTGACATACGATTCGCCGAGCTTCAAAAGCTTTGCTATCTGCGGTATAGTCATATCAAGCGAATAATAAAGATAAAATATCTTTTGCGTAACAAGCGGCTTTTTCGCTATTTCCCCTCGAAGTTCGGATATGACGATATCGTCGATGACCTTATCTTCAACGACGACATCGTCCGGCAAAAGTTCCAAAGCGTCGGTATCATCGTCATCGCTGCGGTATACGAGTATCGATGACGGCTTTTTGTTCTGATAGTATTTATAAAGTTTTTGCTTTGCGATGTTCATCACGAACGCTTCGCCGTTTTTGATAAACTTTGCGCCCTTTTTATCGAGCGTCAGATAAAGTTCGCAATAGACGTCTTGAAACAGATCTTCGATATCTGCGGTATTGGAGCATTTGGCGACTATGTAGCCCAAGACCTTTTTGCTTGTTGAATCGTATATACTTTTAAAAAGTTCGGGTATGTTCTGACCGGTCAATATACTCTTCCTCCCTTTACTGTAAAAGCGTCAAAAACGCACAAAAAAGTTTCAACGGTGCAAAAAATTTTAAGATACGCACTTCGAAAAAACCGCTCGTTTGAGCGGTTTTAATTTGCAAGATGATCGAAAAGCGCCAAGCAGCCGCTTTCTATCTCGTCAAAAGCCAGATCGAAATTTCCCGAATACCACGGGTCCGAAATACCCTCGTTTCTGCCCGCATATTCGAGCAGCAAGTGGACTTTGTTTTCGGGATCGGTGCCGAAAATATCGAAAATGCCTCTGCGGTTGCGCTCGTCCATTATGGCAAAAATATCGTATTTATCATAGTCGTCGGCAGAAAGAAGCACGGCGCGGCGAGGAGTGAACGGTATATCGTGCTTTCGCATTTGCGCTATCGCTTCGGGATGTATCGGCGCGCCGTATTCCTCGGTGCTCGTGGCACTCGATGCGACCATAAATTCATTTTCTTTGCGGTTTTTGCGTGCTATATCCAAAAACACGAATTCCGCCATGGGGCTGCGGCAGATATTGCCGTGGCAGACAAACATTATTTTCTTCATACTTTACCTCATTGTGATATGTAACTGAATTATACCCGTAAATGAGCCTTTTGTCAAACACACGCTTATTGACAATTACGGCATATAAGTGTAAAATGATTAGGATATTTTTATTAAACGGAGTATGATTTTTTTGCAAAGCCAAAATCAAAACAAATGCGAATTTTCTGCTGACGTTGCCGTTGTCGGCGCGGGACACGCCGGCATCGAAGCGGCACTTGCCTGCGCGCGTATGGGACTTGACACCGTGATATTCACGATAAATCTCGACGCCATCGGCAATATGCCCTGCAACCCCTCGATAGGCGGCACGGGCAAAGGTCAGCTCGTATATGAAATAGACGCGCTCGGCGGCGAGATGGGATATACCGCAGACAAGGTGACGCTGCAAAGCCGCATCTTGAATCAAGGCAAAGGCCCCGCCGTATATTCAAAGCGCATCCAGGCGGATAGGCGCGCATATCAGATGAATATGAAGAGCACGCTTGAAAATCAGAAAAACCTCCGTGTCGTAATGGGCGAGGTCGTCGATTTTTCGTGCGAATGCGATAAGAACGGCAAAAGGCATATCTGCGCCGTCAAGACCGCTCTCGGCGCGGAATATAAGATAAAAGCGCTCATCATTTCCGCAGGTACTTATCTTTGCGGCAGAGTCATAACCGGCGAATATACAAACGCCTCCGGCCCCGACGGAATGCTGCCGGCAAATCATCTTTCGGATGCGCTCCGCCGTGAAAACATAGCGCTCATGCGCTTCAAGACGGGCACTCCCGTCAGAGTCCACCGCGATTCCATCGATTTTTCGGTACTTGAAAAGCAAGAAAACGAGATAAAGATCACTCCGTTTTCGGCGCGCACCGACAAAGATGCTTTTTCGTCGATCAAGCAGACCGAATGCTATATTGCATATACAAACGAAGAAACTCACAAGATCATAAGAGCAAATCTTTCGCGCTCTCCCCTCTATTCGGGTGTCATTCACGGCACGGGTCCGAGATATTGCCCGAGCATTGAAGACAAGATCGTTCGCTTTTCGGATAAATCACGTCATCAGCTTTTTGTTGAGCCGATGGGAGAAAATACAAAAGAGATATATTTACAGGGCTTTTCTTCTTCGCTGCCGTATGACGTGCAGGAAAAAATGCTCCACTCTCTTGCAGGCTTTGAAAATGCACACATAATGCGCTACGCCTATGCTATCGAATATGACTGCGCCGACCCGACGCAGATGTATGCAACCCTTGAATTCAAGGATATCGAGGGACTTTACGGTGCGGGACAGTTCAACGGCACGTCGGGCTATGAAGAAGCCGCCGCGCAGGGTCTTGTAGCAGGCATCAATGCCGCGCTCAAAATAAAGGGCGAAGAGCCTTTGATCCTTTTGCGCTCGAATTCATATATCGGCACGCTCATAGACGACCTTGTGACAAAGGGTACCGCCGAGCCGTACAGGATCATGACCTCGCGCTCGGAATACCGCTTGCTTTTGCGTCAGGATAACGCAGAAGAAAGACTTATCGAGATCGGATACCGAGTCGGTCTTATCGACCGAAAGAGGCTCGATGCGTTTTATGAAAAGCAAAGACGAATATCCGATGAGATCGAAAGAATATCGCATCTCATAATCAGTCCGTCAAAAGCGGCGAACGAGCTTTTGGCAAAATATTCGTCGTCGCCCATTCAAACGGGATTTTTGCTCTCCGATCTTTTGCGCCGTCCCGAGCTTACATACGAAGCGCTTTCCCCTCTTGACGCAGACCGCCCCGACTTATCGGACGACGTGATAAACGAGGTGCAGATAAACATAAAGTATGAGGGATATATCAAGCGCCAGATAGAAGAAGCCGAAAAGTTCTTGAAGCTTGAGGGCAAGAAGATACCCTCGGATATCGATTATTCAAAGGTTTTGGGCTTGCGTCTCGAAGCGGCGGAGAAACTCAAAAAAATAAGACCCGAAAATATAGGAATGGCATCGCGCATCAGCGGCGTATCTCCCGCCGATATCGCCGTTTTGCTGATATATTTGGGAAAATGAAACAAAAAACACTTGCTTTTGCAAGTGTTTTTTAATTTGATCAAGCGCCGTGTTCCATAAGCTTTACGAAAAACGAAAGATCGATATTGCCGCCCGAAACTACGGCAAAAAACTGCCTTATGCGTTATGGTACATATCGTAAACGACGTATCCGCCTTTGCCTTTGAGCGAGCCTTTGTGAGTTTCCATGCACATCTGGCATCTCGGATCGGTCATGGGATATCCGCTGACGGGGAAAATGCCGTATTCGGAGGAGGTCACAAAACCGACGGTGTTGTAAAAACGGAAATTTCCTTCCACCGTGATTCCGCAAAAACCCATTTTTTTGACCTCTTCGATGCCGAGCTTTATCATAGCCGAGCCGATACCCTGCCGAAAATGATCGGCATGAACAGATACGGGCGCAAGCATTACGATATCGGCATCCGCCGCTCCGCCGTGTCCGCCGTTCGGCGTTTTTGACAGCGGAAAACGTGAAAACAAAAAGTGACCGACGATCTTTTCGTCAAGCTCCGCTACAAAGGAAAGCTGCGGGATATAGTATTCGGAATCGCGTATTTCCTCGATAAGCGCGATAATATCCGTGCCGTCGGAATAGTCCGTTCCCTCGCTGAATGAGCGAAGCACGAGCGAAACGATATCTTTATAATCGCCGTGCGTTTCGGGACGTATCGTCAGTTTTTTATTAGTTGCCATTTTAATACTCCTTCGGAATTTGCATCACATCGGCTCTCCGACTTCGATCAAATTTCCGTCGGGATCATAAAAACGCATAACTCTCTGCCCCCACGTGTGCGTCATGGGCAAATTGACAAACTCCGTTTCGGGATACAACGTTTTCAGCTTCTCATAAAAAGCATCGACGTTTTCGTCTTCAAAATAAAGCTCGCAGGAATTGTTGTGACCATGGACGTCTTTGCCGATAAATCTGCGCCAATATTTTTCCTCCTGCAAAACAAGACCGCCGGATAAAATCATATTTCCGTCATTATCGACAAGCATTTCAAGACCGAAAAGCTCGTGATAGTATTTCAAAGATCTGCCGATATCTTTTACGACGATCAAAAATCCGCCGAGTTTCATATCTTCACCACCGCAAATTACGATTTGTCGATACCATTATACTATAATATCCGCGCAAAAGCAATGGCGGGGGAACGGACCGAAAGGTGCATTTTCGAGCTAAGAAATCGAAAAAGGTACAGAAAAGCATTTTTTAATCTTCTGATAAAAATGTAACTTGTATTCGGGTAATGCTTTGATGGCTTCTAATATTTCATCAGACCAGCCGTCAAGGCCTTTATCGTACATCATCGGCAAATTTCTTCCCAAGAAGGTATTGGCGCGAGATGTCTTGCGGTACGTTTCCTAAATGGTTTTTTCATTTGCTGTTTTTCTTTGCGGTGTTGATGGAAGAAAT
>JAGAFQ010000115.1 GCA_017612495.1 Clostridia bacterium | reverse complement strand
TGCTATATGACCGAAAGAGAAAACGAACCGATAAGGATAGACTTTGAATATAAACAAAGGAATTAAAAAAATGAGCGAAAATTTCATCTACGATACCGCGATCTCGGTCGCACCCGAATACAAAAACGATATTCTGCGCCACTCAAAGACCTGGGCGGAAATCGACCTTTGCGCACTTAAGGGCAACTATCGAAAGATAACGGAACACTTAAAGAAAAATGCGCCCGAATGTGACAGTGTGTGCATTTTGAAAGCAGATGCCTACGGTCACGGCGCGAATATGTGCGCAAAAGCCCTTGCAAGCGAGGGAGCGCGCATATTCGGTGTTTCGTGCATTGCGGAGGCGATACAGCTTCGCTCGGCTCTGCGCGATTTTGACGGCTGCGAAATTCTCATCTTGGGCTACACCTTGCCCGAAGACTATGATCTGCTCATAAAATACGATATCACTCAAACGGTCTTTTCAGCCGAATATGCAAATGCGCTCTCAGGCGTCGCTTCGAGCCGAAAATCTGATAAGAAACTCAAGGTGCACATAAAACTCAACACGGGTATGAACCGTCTCGGCTTCGCAAATACCGACAGCGACATCGAGAATATCAAAAAGATCTGCCGAAACGAGTGTTTCTCGGTCGAGGGCATTTTCACGCACTTTGCCTGCGCCGACGAGCCGTCGTGTACGATGACGAAAAAGCAGTATGACGTCTATCGCGACGTTGTAAAAAAAGTCGGATATGACTTCAAATACCGCCACGTATGCAACAGTCCCGCCTGCGTTTTTGACGTTGATATGCACGAGAATTTAGTGCGCTTCGGTATGCTTTTATACGGCTGTTTATCACCCGATATGCCGCTTGACACAAAGCCGGTAATGAAATTCTGCACAACGGTATCTCATATATTCACACTCAAAAAAGGCGATACGGTCAGCTACGGCGCCACATATAAAGCAGAAGAAGACCGCACGGTGGCTACTTTGCCGATAGGCTATGCCGACGGTTTTATAAGAGCCTTTGAAAAGAGCCGAGTGAAGATCGGCGGCAGATCATGCCCCGTTATCGGTCATATTTGCATGGATCAATGTATGGTGGATATCACGGGCTTTGAAGACGATATAAAAATCGGCGATACCGTAACGATCTTCGGGGACGAGCCCGAACAGATCGAAGCTCTTGCAAAATGCGCCGGCACGATACCCTATGAGGTTTTGTGCCTTGTCGGAAAGCGCGTTTCGAGAGCATATCGCGAATAATGACAAAAAGGAAGCGTTTGCTTCCTTTTTTACTTGCCAATTCGATATGTATATAGTATAATTATAATATTACGACGGAAAAATCATTTATGATGAAGGATTACTAATATGGAGCAGAGCGAAAGACAAAAGAAAATAAGAAACTTTTGCATAATTGCGCATATCGACCACGGCAAAAGCACGCTTGCAGACCGCATTCTCGAATATACCGATACGGTAAAGCAACGCGATCTCGAAGAACAGTTACTCGACAATATGGATATCGAGCGCGAACGCGGCATCACGATAAAAGCGCGCGCAGTAAACTTGGAATATACCGCCGATGACGGCGAAAAATACACTCTCAACCTCATCGACACCCCCGGCCACGTCGACTTCAACTATGAGGTGTCGCGCTCACTCAAAGCCTGCGAGGGCGCTCTTTTGGTCGTTGACGCGACGCAGGGCATCGAAGCGCAGACGCTTGCCAACACCTATCTTGCGGTCGATAACGATTTAGAGGTAGTGCCGATCATCAACAAAATAGACCTGCCTGCGGCAGACCCCTTGCGCGTTCAAAAGGAAATAGAAGACGTAATAGGCATCCCGGCTGTCGGCTGCCCTGCCGTTTCGGCAAAAACGGGACTCAATATTTCCGATGTCATGAAGAAGATAATCAGCGATATACCGTCACCGAAAGGCGACGAAAACGCTCCCTTAAAAGCGCTCATCTTCGATTCATATTACGATTCATATCTCGGCGTTGTCGTCTACGTGCGCATCGTCGAGGGCAAGGTGCGCCCTCACGATATGATAAGACTTATGAACAGCGGCGCAGAATTCGAGGTAGTCGAAACGGGCTTTATGTCGCCTTTCAATCTCTGCCCGCAAGAAGAGCTTTCGGCAGGCGACGTCGGCTATATCACCGCAAGCATCAAGGATATATCCGATACCCGCGTGGGCGATACCATAACCACCGCCGAAAACGGCACAAGCGAGCCTTTTCCCGGTTTTAAGCGCGCATTGCCCATGGTCTATTCGGGCATTTATCCCGCCGACGGCTCAAAATACGGCGATTTGCGCGACGCGCTCGGAAAACTTCAATTGAACGATGCCGCCCTCGTCTATGAGCCCGAGACCTCCGCCGCGCTCGGCTTCGGCTTCCGCTGCGGATTTTTGGGACTTTTGCACATGGAGATCATCGAAGAAAGGCTCGAAAGAGAGTTCAATCTCGATTTGATCACCACCGCCCCCAACGTTATTTATAAGATAGTCAAGCGCGGCGGCGAAACTATAATGATCGATAACCCGTCAAACTACCCGTCTCCCGAAGAAATAGAGATCGCCATGGAGCCGATAGTGAACGCCTCCGTGATCACTCCCGTAGAATACGTCGGCAGCATAATGGAGCTTTGCAATGACAGACGCGGCGTCTATATCGATATGAAATACATCGACGATACACGCGCAGAGCTTCACTATAAGCTTCCGCTCAACGAGATAATCTATGACTTTTTCGACGCATTGAAGAGCCGTTCAAAGGGCTATGCGTCACTCGACTATGAGATGAGCGGCTATGAAGAAAGCCGTCTTGTAAAGCTCGATATCCTCTTAAACGGCGATATGGTCGATGCGCTTTCTTTCATCGTTCACGCAGATAACGCCTATGCAAGAGCAAGAAGGATATGTGAAAAATTAAAAGACAACATCCCGCGCCAGCTTTTTGAAATTCCGATACAGGCGGCAATAGGCGGCAAGATCATCGCAAGAGAAACGGTAAAGGCAGTGCGCAAGGACGTCCTTGCAAAGTGCTACGGCGGTGATATCACGCGTAAGAAAAAACTGCTCGAAAAGCAAAAAGAGGGCAAAAAGCGTATGCGCAAGTTCGGCTCGGTCGAAGTGCCGCCGGATGCGTTTATGGCTGTGCTCAAAATGGACGAATAAGCGAAAACGGAGATTTATATGGATCTCGGCATATATATACACATACCGTTTTGCAAAAGAAAATGCAATTATTGCGATTTCTTTTCAAGGTGCGATCTTAAATCGGCAGACGCATATACAAAGGCGGTGACGGCGGCGCTTTTTGAATATTCAAAGCTTTGCAAGGGCCGCACGGTGTCGTCGGTCTTTATCGGCGGAGGCACTCCTCCGACTGTCGGAAAAGATAATCTTTTGTCCATTACAAAAGCGGTTTTCGATAATTTTTCGGTCGATAAAGACTATGAATTCACGGTCGAATGCAACCCCGAAACGGCTGACGGCGATCTGCAAAAAGCCCTGTATTCAAGCGGTGTCAACCGACTGTCTTTCGGGCTTCAAAGTCACGATGACGAGATCTTGAAGTTCATAGGACGCCGACACAGCGCAAAGGATTTTCAAAATGCGGTGATGACGGCAAAGGATATCGGCTTTTCGCACATCAATGCCGATATTATGTATGCTCTGCCGAAGCAAAGCAAAAAAAGCCTTGAAGATACGCTCGATTTTGCCCTTGCTCTGCCGCTCGACCATCTCTCGCTCTATATGCTCAAAATCGAGCCGGGCACCGTCTTTTACAAAACGCAAAGCACACTTGATCTGCCGAGCGAAGACGATGTGTGCGATATGTATCTTGACTCAATAGAGCGTTTGAGAAAAGCCGGCTTTTATCAATATGAGATATCGAACTTCGCAAAGGCGGGATGCGAATGCCGCCACAACTTAAAATATTGGCGCGGCACGGAATATATAGGCATAGGCCCTGCGGCACACTCGTATTTTGACGGATACAGATTTTCAAATCCGAAGAACACGGAAGAATTCATAAATTCCCCGAAAATTCTGCCAAAGGATCATGCAGACTGCAAAAAAATACTTATAAAAGAAGCCGAAGAAGAATATATTATGCTGTCTTTGCGACTGACACGCGGCATTGACAAACACGAATTTTACCGCCGATTCGGTATCGATTTCGATGAAAAATATTATAAGAAACTCGAACCGTTTATTGAAAGTTTTCACGCAAAGAAAACAGACGTCGGCTATGCGCTGACACCCAAGGGATTTTTGATAAGTAACTACATCATTTCGGATATAATCGAAACGGAATAAAAAGCCGCAGAGAATATCTCTGCGGCATATATCAGTTTTGTCCCGGTTTTTTGGTGATCTTGTGCAGATCTCCGCTCAAAAACTTGAACGAGCGCTCAATGGCGTCCTTTGAATCGTACCACGGCTCGTTTTCATAGCGATAATCGAACTTTTTGCAAAACCAGCTGATATCGCCGCCGAGTTTTGCAAGATAGCCGTTTTCGATAGCCGAAAGCGCCTCATAAAAATCGGCAAAGACTTTTTTGGGCAGTTCTCTTTTGGCAGTCTCGATAAGCGCCTTGTAATGGTCAAGACAAAAATAAGGCATTTTTGAAAATTTCTCGCGGAACTCTTTTTCATCCTGCCACAAAAGCACGGTGTTTTCGAGCATCTTCTCAAAAGTCGCGTTGACTCTTGAACAGATATAGCAGGAATGCTGCAATTCAGAGATGCGTTTTTCCTGCTTGCTGCCGGCAGGCATAAGCGAAAACGAATTTTTAAGATCGTCTTTGAGCGTATCGAGGTGACTTTCCAAAATGAGTCCCAAAGCGAGCTTTCCGCCGCTCTCGAACATCATATCGTAATGCGTGCGGCAAAAGCCCTCGACATTGGTTTTCTGTCTTATTTCGGGCACCATCATGGCGCCGCCTAAGATCGTTTCGGTCTCATTGATCTCCACCTCGCGGTAAAGGGCGCAAAGCGGACAGCCGATGGAATTATCTTCGGCGATCTTGTCAAAAGTCTCGTTTATCGGGATAGTATATATTTTTTCTTTCATTTTCAAATTCCGTTCGTTGTTATTATGCTTTTATTATACAGTCTGCAAAACGAAAAATCAACACACAAAGAGGTACTGTTTTGAAATACACGTTTTCGCGTCCTAAGCATTTTGATCTTGATATGATCTTCGACTGCGGTCAATGCTTCAGATTCAATAAAAATCTCGAAAAAAACGTTTGGGAGGGCGTTGCCTTCGGCGAATATGCCGCCTTTTCTCAAGACGATAAAAAAATATATACCGAAACCTCGGAGAGGCGGGAAAACGCAAAGCTCTGGGAGCATTTTCTTGCGCTTGACTGCGACTATGACGAGGTGCAAATGAGCATTTTGTCGGCATTCAAATGCGATGATATAATAAAGCGCGCGATGGCAGTCGGCGACGGAATACGCATACTGCGTCAGGATTTTCACGAAACGCTCATTTCGTTCATCATTTCTCAAAACAACAACATCCCGCGCATTATGGGCATCGTTGAGCGCATAAGCCGTGATTTCGGCGAAAAAATTATCGCTCCCGACAAAAGAGAGTTCTATACTTTCCCGACGGCAAACGCTCTGTTTTCTGCCGGCACCGACGCCATTTTTGAAAGAAAAACGGGATTCAGGGCAAAATACATATTCGATGCCGCAAGGCGCGAGGTCGAAAACGATACAGACGGCGGCAAGATAAAAGAAATGTCAAGTGCCGATGCGCTGAATGAACTTTGCAAAATTTCGGGAGTCGGTCCCAAGGTGGCAAACTGCGTTATGCTTTTCGGGCTTGACAAGACCGATGCTTTTCCCGTTGACGTATGGATAAAAAAAGTTATCGCAAAATATTTTCCGTCGGGATTGGAAACCGACAAGCTCGGTCCTTACGGCGGTGTCGCACAACAATACTTATTCTATTTTGAACGCTATATGCTCGACAGAGAAAAAAAGGAGAATTGACTGTATGGTAATTTCCGAAAACAGAACGAACATCGCCTATCGCTGTAATGATTGCGGAATGACGATAACGGGCATCGTGGGCACGTTTATGCTCGCAAAAGGTCAGCTCGTAAAGCTCAAATGCTCGTGCCAAAACGAAAACAAACTCGTATTGCAAGCATTGCCCGACGGCAAGGTGCAGATCACCATTCCCTGCATCGCCTGCGGCGGCACGCACTCATTCAAGATCACAAAGGATCTGTTCTTTTCAAAAGATGATTTCACTTTGCAATGCCCTTATTCGGGAATTTCCGTTTTCTTTTCGGGCAGTGACGAAAACATCGAAAAAAACCTTTTGGAATCGGCAGAGGACTTAAAAAATCTGTTTGCCGCAATGGGCATTGAAGATCCTCAAACCGTCTTTGACAACAGAGCAGAAATAAATCATCCCGAACAGTTCATCGACAGACACATGCAGGATGTCGTGCTTTTCGTTTTGGGGGATTTGGCGGATGAACACAAGATCTTTTGCGACTGCGAAGACGGCGGCGACTTTTTGGTGGAAAGCCGCGAAAACAAGATAACGGTATCGTGCAAAAAATGCCATAAAAAGCTTGATATCGAGCCGGATAATTCCCTCTCGGCAAACGCGATATTGGAAGCCGATTCAATAACTCTCAAATAGAGGTGTAAATATGGACTGCAATGCTTTTTTGACACTCGAAGAATTAAAGGCTCATTGCGAAAAATGCCGTGAGTGTTCGCTCGGCGAAAGCCGCACGAATCTCGTTTTCGGCACGGGAAACCCCAAGGCAAAGCTTATGTTTATAGGCGAAGCGCCCGGCGAAAAAGAGGATCTTTCGGGCATTCCCTTTGTCGGCGCGGCGGGAAAACTGCTCGATAAATTCTTATTTGCCGTCGATATTCAAAGAGAAGACGTCTATATCGCAAACATCTTAAAATGCCGTCCGCCGAAAAACCGAGATCCGAAGCCCGAAGAAGAGGATAAGTGCATAGATTTTTTACGCGCGCAGGTAAAGCTTATAGACCCCGATATTATCGTGTGCCTCGGCAGGATAGCGGCAATGCGGATAATAAAGCCCGATTACAAAATAACCGCCGAGCACGGCACGTTCATCAAGCGGGGAAAATATTTGATAACCGCGGTATATCATCCCTCCGCCCTTTTGCGCGATCCGCGCAAAAAAGAGGATATGCTCATCGATATGCAAAAAATAAAAGCGGAATACGACAAAATAAAATAAACAAAAATCCTTCCTTTCGGAAGGATTTTTGTTTTGTCATTCTGTCATATCGATGATCTCGCAACCGCCTATGCGCTCTTTGCATATTTCCGATTCGCGCTTGTGGCAGGTGAAAACAAAGCTTTGCTTTTTATCTTTGATCTTGTCAAGAAGCAAAAGCATATACGAAAGCCGCTTTTCGTCCATTCGCGCAAAGCTCTCGTCAAACATGAGCATCGGCTTTGACTTTTGATAAAGCACGTCGATAAGCGCCATGCGAAGACTTATATAAACCGAGTCTTTCGTGCCTGCACTTAAATATTCAATGCTTCTCATACCGTCAAAAGCTCCGTCTTTATAGAGTATCGTTCCGTCTTCGCCGAGCGACAAAACGGCGTATTTGCCGTCGGTGAGGCTCGATAAGTATTCCCCGCTTTTTTCAAGGAGCATGGGGCTTATGTTCTTGCGCAAATTGATGCCCGCCTTTTCTATGGCATCGTCGGCAATGGCTATGGCATCGAGCTTCATTGTGTAATCTGCAAGCTTTTTATCCGTGCGATAAATGCTTTCAGATATCTCGGCAGGAGATTTTGCAACGGCGTTCAAGACCGCCAAAGAAGAATTGCACTCATTTATCTCGGCATTGATTTTTTCGTTTTCGCCGACGTAAACGGCAAGTTTTGCTTTGAGTTCCGCATCGGATGATCCCTTATATTCCGAATCGAGCTTTTCTTCGCCTTCGGCGATGATTTTTTCGAGCTGCTCGGGGGTAAGGTCGCTCTTTTGCGGAATGCCCGAAAGCGCCGTATTGTATTTATCTATCTTTGCCGCGGCATCATAAACGCGGCTATTTAGAGTTTCAGCCCTCTTATACGTTTCTTCTATGACAGTCGGAGTTATGTTTTCGCGCACTCCCCACTTCGCAAGCGCCACGCGGATATCCACTCTTAAATCTTCAAGCAGCTGCCTTTTCTCTTCCGCCCTCTCAGACAAACGGTCGGCATTTCTTTTCTTTATTTCGAGATTGCTCTTTGCCGCCGCCATTTTTTGCGCGGTATCTTTGAGCTGTTCCGAATTCTTCGCGTCAAATCCGCCGAGCGTGTCTTTTATTTTCGCTTTTGCTCTGATAAAGAAAATCGCCGAAACGAACAGTGCAAGCGCCGATATCGCAAGACAGATCACAATCGGCATACGAAATTTTACAAACGACGGCACGAAGACGATGCTCAAACACAGCATTATCGCCGTCAATATCGCAAAACCGATCACGGTGCCGAGAAAAACCTTTGATTTTGATTCTTCTCTTGCGATACCGTCATAATCGACGTTTTCGCTTTTTCCGAAAGCGCCGTATTTTTGCGCAAAATTTTCTTTGTCGGCATCATATTCGTCTTTTGCCGAAGAATATTCTTTTCTTATTTCGTCATAGTTACGGCTCGCGTTTTCATAGTCGCGTTTCTTTTCGGCAAGCGACTTTATATATTCTGCGTCGGGCATAAAGCCGTCTTTTGTGATCTCCGATACCGCCGTTTGATATTCCGCTTTCGCCTCGTTCAAGCCTTTTTCATATTCGCATTTCTTTTTTTGCTGTTCAAGCTCGCGCTTCTTTTCGGCAATATCCAAGATAAGCGATATCTTTTCTATCACACCGTCGTTTGCGTCTTTCGTCTTTTGAAGCTTGCAAAGACGGCTCTCGACGGTTTGACGTTCAACATTTTTCTCTTCGGCAAAAGTGAGTTCTTCCAAAAGCGTCTGCCTTTGCGCCTCGGTTTCGGGTATCGCTCCGCCGACGCCTTTTTTGAGTTTTAACACCTTTCTTGCCGCATCGAGTTTGTTTTTCGCCCTTTTGACGTTGGTGTCTTCACTTGCGCTCAAAGCGATATTCTCGATGGCTTCGTTGATGCTTTTGCCCGAAAGCTCGCTCGTGCCGAGCTGACCGACGCATGCGGTCTTATAAAACAATTCTTCGCCGATGCCGAAATAGTGTTCACCGGGATTTTTCATTTTGATAAGTTCGTTTGTATCGACGTTTATGACTTGAAGAGTCTCTGAATATGCGCCGTCGCCGTTATTCGTATCTTTGCTCGGAGCGCTTCTGCGTATGATCTTGATATTATTTCCCTCATCGCAAAAATCAAGACTGCCGGCGATATATCCGTTATCAAAATTGAGATACAAGCCGCGCTCTTTTGAGTCAAGCCCCCAAAAGATGTATTTTATGAATGCGAAAAGTGTGCTTTTGCCCGATTCGTTATCTCCGCAAACGACGTTTATGCCGCCCGAAAAATCGAAACTGCGATCGCAAAGCTTGCCGAAACTTTTGATTTCCGCGTGCTTTAATTCCAAAGATATCACCTCACATCATTTTAAGCGGGTAATAAGCGGCAAAATCATGGGACGGCGTTTTGTTTCCGAATAAATATATTTGCCGATCTCGTCCTTTAATTTTGTCTTCATTTGCGATATATCGTTTGCACGGCTGCCCTCGAGAAATGCTTTTATGGTCGCCTCGGTGAGCATACGGGTGTTCTCCATAAGTTCCTCCGCCTCTCTTGCATATACAAAACCGCGTGTGAAAATTTCAGGTCCCGCAGCGATCTTGCAAAGAGCGGTATCGACGCAAAGAGACGCGATGATGACACCGTCTTCGCCCAAGTGCTTGCGGTCCTTTAAGACGACGGAGCCGACGTCGCCGACGCCGCTGCCGTCAACGAGCACTCTGCCGGCTGGCACCGTACCCGTGAATTTCGCACCGTCTTTGCTTATTTCGAGCACCTTGCCGATATCGGAAATGAAGATGTTCTTTTCGGGAATTCCCATATAGATGCCGAGTTTTTTGTTGGCTTCGAGATGACGGTATTCACCGTGCACGGGCATATAGTATTTCGGACGGGTGAGCGCTATCATCATCTTTATCTCTTCCTGGCAGGCGTGGCCCGAAACGTGCACCTCGGCAACGTTATCGTGCAAAACGGTAACGCCTCTGTGAATGAGTTCGTTTATGATCTTGCCGACAAGCTTTTCGTTGCCGGGGATCGCCGAAGCGCTGATGACCACTATATCATCGGCGCCGATGGCGACCTTATCGTGGTCGTCGAAGGCTATTCTGTAAAGCGCCGACATAGGCTCGCCCTGTGAGCCCGTGGTGATTATGGTGAGCAGCTCGGGCTTATATCTGCCGATATCGTCGATGTTTATGAGCGTTCCGTTCGGCACGTTCATATATCCCAAGCGAACTGCCGCGCCGATGACGTTTACCATACTTCTGCCGGTGATGGCGACCTTTCTCTTTGCCTTGACGGATGCGTCGATTATTTGCTGGACTCTGTGGACGTTCGATGAGAAAGTGGAAATTATCAGGCGCTTTTTTGAATAGTGCGAAAAAATATCGCAAAGAGATGCGCCCACCGTGCGTTCCGACGGCGTATGACCGGGATGCTCGGCATTCGTGGAATCGCACATGAGCATAAGCACTCCCTCATTGCCGAGATGAGCAAGTCTTTCCATATCCATCATAAGTCCCTCAACGGGAGAAACGTCTATCTTGAAGTCGCCCGTATGGATGATCTCGCCAAACGGCGTCTTTATTCCGAGGCAGACGGCATCTGCTATCGAGTGGTTTGAATGGATGAATTCGACCTCGAAAACTCCCGCCTTTATATTTGTGCCGGCAGGCGTGCAGATAAGCTTTGCCGAATGTTCGAGTCCGTGCTCGACAAGCTTGTTTTCCAAAATTCCCAAAGTCAGACGGGTGCCGTAGATCGGCACGTTGACCTTTTTGAGAAAATAGGGTATGCCGCCGATGTGGTCTTCGTGACCGTGGGTCAAAAAGATGCCCCTTATCTTTTCGGCGTTCTGTTCAAGATAGGTCGTGTCGCAGATGACAAGGTCGATGCCGAGCATATCGTCATCGGGAAAGCCCATACCGCAATCGACGATTATTATATCGTTTTCATATTCCAAAACGGTAAGGTTTTTGCCTATCTCGGAAAAGCCTCCCAAGGGTATTATTTTAAGTTTTCCTCCGGGCAGTTTTGCGCGGCTTTTTTTACTTTTGATCTGGCTTTTCTTTTGAATATCCGAATTCAAAACGGACTTCGTTTTATTCGCCTTTTCGGTGTTCTTTTCGGCAGGTTTTGAATTTTTCGGCTTTGCGCGGCGATAAAATTTTTTACGGTTCGCCTGCGCCTTTTTTCTGTCGTTCTTTTTTGGATCGTTCAAATTCTTTTTTTCTTTTTCGTTATTCATATAACTCCTTTTGCCGTTCGGGCATAAATTCAGAGCATGACAAAAAACGGTCGCATTTTCGGAATGAAAACACCGCCATAAAAACAAGTCATCTCTATTGAATTGAAATTTATAAAATACAGAATTACAAACAGCAGCGAATTCTGTAACTTAATACAAAATAAACGTTCTTATCGAACTTTCAACACTGTTATTATACCATATTTTTCAATGCCTTGCAAGAACATCTTTTGTCGCAAAAAGTCGCATTCGCGGCGAAAGCAAAACTTTTTTATAAAGTCGTCGTCAAAATCCCGTATCGCTATTGCCAAAATGCCCTAAAACAGATATAATTATTATGATATGTTATATTCTCGGGTACTGATTTTTCGCAGGAGAAAAGAATGAAACAGAAATTAAAAACATTTTTCAAAGAATACGGATATCTGGCACTTGCCTTTGCCGTTCCTTTTGTGCTGCTTATGCTCATTTACGGCGCAATGAAGATATATCCCATAGGCGACGGCTCGGTCTTGGTGCTCGATCTTAATGCGCAATATATCTATTTTTATGATGCTTTGCGCGATATAGTGAGAGAGGGCGGAAGCTTTCTTTATACCTGGGGACGCGCCCTCGGCGGCGAATTCATGGGCATTTTCGCCTATTATCTCGCATCGCCCTTTTCGTTCATCGTTTCTCTTTTCCCCGATAAATTTCTCACCGAAGCCGTCTTTTTGATAACCCTTTTGAAGTGCGGCGCGCAGGGCCTCACCTTCGGTTATTATCTGCATAAATCGCACCCCGGCAAAAAGATCTCGATAATCATCTTTTCCTGCCTCTATGCGCTGACATCCTATACCGTGGTCTACGGTCAGAACATCATGTGGATGGATGCGCTTATATTCCTGCCCCTCATCGTTTTGGGCATCGAAAGGCTCATTGACGATCACAAATTCGGGCTTTATACCGTCTGCATCGCATACGTGTTCATCGCAAACTTCTATATCGGCTATATGATCGCCATTTTCAGCGTGATCTACGCCGTTTACTATTATTATTCAAACAATCCCCTCGGCAATTTCAAAAAATTTTTCTCTGCGGTCTGGCGCTTTGTTCTGTTTTCGCTCATCGCCGCCATGATAGCCGCCGTCATCCTTTTGCCGACCTATTATTCGCTCAAATTCGGCAAGACAGATTTCCAGGAGACGAATTATGCAATAAAGCAGCAGTTCGACTTTTTCGATCTGTTCGCAAAGTCGCTGCCGGCAACGTATGACACCATACGCCCCGAGGGACTGCCCATCGTCTATTGCGGACTTTTGTCTTTGATACTTCTGCCCCTGTATTTCTTGGCAAAGGATATAAGTCCCAAGAAAAAGGCATGGGCGGCAGTGATGCTTTCGATCCTCGTCTTTTCGTTCAACACATCGACCATTGACATTTTCTGGCACGGCCTTTCTATGCCGAACTGGATGAACTACCGTTACAGCTTCGTCTTTACGTTTATGCTCATCATATTCGCATACGAGGCATTCTGCCGTCTTGAAACGGCGTCATACCGCCCCGTTGCGATCACTATAGCCGTAATAGGTCTGCTTGTGTGCATAGTGCAAAAGTTTGAGTTTTCATATATCGACGATTTTTCGACGATATGGCTCTCGCTCATTTTGCTCATCATCTATGCGGTAACGCTCTTCGCGATACACAAAAATTCGCTCGGCGCAAACGGACGCGCCATTTTGGCGATAATCGTCTGCTTTGAGCTTTTCATTTCGGGATATTCAAATCTCGTCGATATGGATGCCGACGTCATTTTCAGCGACAGAAGCACATACCGCGACTATATAGACCGCCTTTTGCCTTTGGTATCGCAGACCGAAGAAAAAGATCCTTCCCTTTACCGTATGGAAAAAACTCTCTACCGTCAGGTGAATGACTGCATAGCGCTCGGCATGAACGGCCTTTCGGGTTCGACGTCGACCTTGAATGCCGCGTCCATAAAAGTGCTTGAACAGCTCGGCTATGCCTCTCATTCGCATTGGTCGAGATATCTCGGTCAAACTCCCGTTGCAGACTCGATTTTAGGCGTCAAATATGTTATTTCTCAATCGCCCTACAACGTAAGTCCGCTCTACGTGGAAACGGGCATCGAATCCGAGACCGAGACGGTAATGCAAAATCCCTATGCCATGCAAATAGCATCGACTGTCGGCAATGCCGTAATGGGCATCGACTTTGATGCCTATGAATCTCCCATGGAAAGAATGAATGCCCTCTTCGGCGCAATGCTCGGATATGAATATCCGCAAGAGATCTTCAAGCCCATCGAGATAGACGAAACGACCTACGAAAACGTATACGTTTCATACATCGAGGGACACGCGGATATTTCAACAAAAGAAACGGGCAAATCCACAAAGATCTTATTTGAACTTCACGCACCGACCGAAGACGGAGTGTTTATGTATATTCCGACACACTATCCGCGCGAGGTGAACCTTTACAAGAACGGACAGTATTTGAGCACCTATTTCGGCAACGAATCGCGCCGCATCGCCGATATCGGCTCCTTTGAAAAGGATGAGCTTTTCTATGTGTCGATGGAACTGGGTGAGAGCAATCAGGCATATTATCTTGCCGACTGCACGTATTTCTGGTATCTCGACACCGATCTGTTTAAGTCGTCGGTCGCAAAAATAAATGAAAACGGAATGAAAATAGATTCCTATGACGACACGCACATAAACGGAACAATAACAATAACGAATACCGCCGATACCCTCTTTACCACGATCCCCTATGACGAGGGTTGGATAGTTGAGATAGACTCCAAAAGAGTGCCGCTCACAAAAATGCTCGGCGCGTTCTGCGGTGTCAACACGACCGATCTTGCAGAGGGCGAACACACGATAACGTTCAGATATTTGCCATCTTGTGTGATATACGGCAACATAATCAGCGTCTGCGGTATTTTGGCGCTCATCGGCGCGTTCGTGCTCTCGGGATATTTGAAAAAGCGCAAAACAAAAGTGACAGACGGCGATAATGGCGACGGCGGCGAAGATGCCGTCTATATGCCGCTTGACGCACTTGACAAAGCCGAAAAGTCTGACGAATGCGATACCGTCATTATGGAAATTTCCGAAGACGGCGAAAACGGCGAAGACGGTGAAAACTGTGAAGACGGCGAAACCCTTTATGAGAGCGACAAGACAGAGGCGGAAGATGAACGGTAAAATTCTTTGCGCCTATTCTCTGTTTTCAAGTTCAAAAGGCAACTGCACGTATATAAAATACGGTGACAGCGCGATCTTGATCGATGCCGGAGCAAGTGCGCGCGGCATCGCGGCATCACTTTTGCAAATAGGCGCTGACATAAACGAAATAAAAGCCGTCTTTATAACGCACGAGCATTCCGATCACATAAAGGGTGTAGGTACCTTGCAAAAAAAATACGGCATCCCCGTTCACGCCGTAGATAAATGCGCCGAAAAAATGATCGAGCTCGGGCTGGACGCATCGAAGATCGTGTTCCACGATCCTATATTCTGCGAAAGAGTCGGAGATATTGAGATATCTTCGTTCAAAACTCCGCACGATTCCGTTTGCAGTGTCGGTTACATAATAAAATGCGGCGATATAAAGCTTGCCGTGGCGACCGATATGGGCATAATAACAGACGAGGCAGATAAAGCTATTTGCGGTTGTGATTATGTTCTTATCGAATCAAATCACGACAGAGATATGCTCATATTCGGCGAATATCCGTATATATTAAAGCAACGGATACTCTCATCGCGCGGACATTTGTCGAACGACGACTGCGCAAAAGAGGTATGCAAAATAATAAAGTGCGGCGCAAAACGCATAGTTTTGGGGCACTTATCCGAAAATAACAATACACCGCAAAAGGCATACGACTGCACAAAAGCACTCATTGAAAAAGAAAATCTTTCCGGCACATTCACGCTTGACGTCGCAAGCCCGTATTCCCCCGTCGATCTGATTAGCGGTCA
>JAGAFQ010000114.1 GCA_017612495.1 Clostridia bacterium | reverse complement strand
GTGTTAAAAAACTCGTTTTTTAACACCCCCTCGCGGTTTCGGCGGTCGGGTGCCGCCGAAATCGCCGCGACATTTGACAGTTTTTGCCTTAAAAACACCCGATTTGCTCTTTTTCAAAGCAAAAACGGCGGCTGTTCAAGCCGCCGAGTCAAATTCGACGGGGTTGTTAAAAAAGTCCGATGACTTTTTTTACAACCCCTTTTTTTAATCAAATTTCTTCGTTATCGATATACGATTTGGGCTTTGTCTTATCGGGATAATAAGGGTCTATCATTATTTCTTTTATCTTCGGCCATGCGGCATATACGCCGATAAAGGCGATGCCCGAAAAGCCGATGATGAGCGTTACGGCAACGCCGATGGGTACGTAGAGATATAAAAGTTCAAAGACGGCAAGTATGAGAAGTGTCGAGCCCAAAAGTGCCATGATGTTTCTGCCGAGTCCTATAAGCGAGAACAAAACGGCGTTTTTGATAAGCTTCGCAAAGCTCAATTTGAACGTTATCAAAAGCGGGAAAATATAGTTTTGAGCCATCACGTATATGACCAAAACGACAAGGCAGACGAAGAAAAGAACGCTGTTTATGAACGTTCCGTCAAGGTTGTAATAGAAGAAAAACAGATCGTAGATCGCAAGTATGCCGACGATGAGATCTACTGCGCCGACCAAAACGCTCTGCAAAAAATTCTTTTTGACGGTATCCCAAAAATCAGACCACATAAAGACAGGCTCGCGCTTTACGGTCTCGCGCAAAATATAGGCGCATCCCGAGCAGACGGGACCGTAGGTCACCAGCACAAGTGCGCCGAGTATATAGCAAACGTATGTCCACACGGTCGGCACGCTAACGGTCCTTTGCAAAGCGAAAACAGACGATAGCACGCCCGTTACGGGGTTCGGCGTTGATCGCATCGCCCCGGATATGAGCGGAAAGACGGACGATAACGGACTTGTGCTTTCGGCGCTCACGATTCCGCTTATCGCCAAAAGCAAAAACAGTATCGGGAAGTTGCCGAAAATGTAGAAAAGGTTGACGCTGAAAAGACGGCCTATATTTCTGCCGAAAAGCTTGAAAAAGTATGCGATGCCGTATTTTTTGACGGGTCCCTCTCCCTTTGCGTCTTCAACGTCGCGGTTCGGATTGAAAAACACGTCATACAAATTGAATTTGTGTTTTTTATTTATATCAGCCAAAATTTTATACCTCCCGATTTTGAAACGATTTACTGCAAATTTAACAAAGCCAAAAGCAAAGACTCCAACAAGGTAACGGCGCAAACGGACGAGAAGAACAGAATTCCCTCGCAGATGAACGTGACGCTCCGTTTCGATGCGATAAGGTCTTTTATCGGCATATTATCAAGCCGCCAGGCTCTTGAAAACATAACGGCTTTCGAGAAAAACAAAATACAGAGCGCGGCTTTTGCGGCAAAGATCAAAACATAGACCGCCATAGGCAAAAGCGATGCACCGCCACTCATAATGACAGAAGCAAAGGCGGAGGCGCAAAAGCCGAAAGTGAGCGCCCCTCTTATGCAAAGATAAGAACATACGGCACCCGAAAAAATGCTGTATGCAAAAAGCAATGCGAAAACGAGCGGCGTCGCATTCTTAAAAAAGTTGACGAAAAGCACGAAAACGGCGTCTTTAGGAGTCGAGGCGTAAGATTTATCGAAAATCCCCGATTTAAGATAAACCTCGATGTAGTTCACACTCTGATCTGCATCATTTTTGAAAAATGAAAAATAGCACAAAACGCCGATCGCGAATGCCAAAACAAACATGGCGGTGAAGATCAGCACCGCGCGAAGCAGGCGGCGTCTGTCGCTCGGTGAAAGTACGCGCTTTATAAATTCCGCATTGTCAAAATTTTCTGTCATATAATCCTCCGATACATGTCCTGTCAGTCAAATTATATGACACAAAAATATAAAAATTACTTACCGGTCAAACGAGCTTTGAAAGTTCGTCGGCTCTTTTAGTGCATTCTTCCATTGCCCTTTTCATCGTTTCTATGGGCTTTGCTTCATAAAGCACGTTCATCGCCCTCTCGGTCGTGCCCTTGGGAGACGTGACCATATTTATGAGCTCGTCGGGCGTTTTGGGGCTCTGTTTTAACATCTTTGCGGAGCCTATGACCATATCGCAAACGGCGTCTTTTATTTTTGCTTCATCAAAGCCCTGCTCTTTTGCGCCCTCGATTATGCTCTTTATGAAAAGATAAACGTATGCAGGAGATGATGACGTTACGGAAATTATGGCATTCATCTTTTCTTCTTCAAGGTCAAAGACCGTTCCCGATGCCGCAAAGATGCCGCGCACAAAGGCATAGTCTTCGTCTGAAACGAATTTGTTTTTGCAAAGAGCGGTAGTTCCGCTCGAATACAAAAGCGGAGTGTTGGGCATGGTGCGCACCACTTTAAGATCTTTGCCGAAACGTGCGCAAATCGACGATGTGCTGACCCCTGCCGCGATGGAAATAAACGTCTTGGACGATACGTCGCCGGCGGTTTTTGAAAGCTCGCAAAGCAGATCGGCATAGTTCTGCGGCTTGACCGCCAAAACTATATAATCCGCTCCCGAAACGGCATCTGCGGCGGTATCGAATGTGTTTATCTTCGTATCTTTGAATTTTTCATATTGTGTCTTGTTCACGTCAAAAACGTTTATGTCTTCATCGCAAACGATATTTGCTTTTAATATGCCGCCGATTATGGCACTTGCCATATTCCCGCAGCCCAAAAATGCTATGCGTTTTTTCATTTTGCCCTCCCGTGGGTGAATATTTTATCAAACATAATAAGTTTAGCATATCTTCGGCGACAAATCAACAAAAAATCAAAATAGTGCCGCCAAAAAACGATAAATATATTGCCTTTGCGAAAATGATATTGTATAATGATATTTAATACGTAACACGGCAACTGATTTACAATGAAAGCAGGATATATAAAATGAAACTCGGTATAGTAGGTCTTCCGAACGTCGGAAAAAGCACACTTTTCAATGCGCTGACAAACGCAAAGGCTGAATCGGCGAACTATCCTTTTTGCACCATCGACCCCAACGTCGGTGTTGTGACCGTTCCCGACAAGCGTCTTGATTTTCTCTCGAATATGTATAACCCGAAAAAATATACTCCCGCCGTCATCGAATTCGTCGATATTGCGGGTCTTGTCAAGGGCGCTTCAAAGGGCGCGGGACTCGGCAACCAATTTCTCGGCAACATCCGTTCGACCGATGCCATAGTCCACGTCGTTCGCTGTTTTGACGACGACAACATCATGCACGTCGTTGAAGATGCGAACACCGCCGCTCCCGTTGATCCCGCAGGCGATATCGAATGCATCAACATAGAACTTATCTTATCCGACAGCGATATGGTGAGCCGCAGGATAGACAAGGCAAAAAAGAACGCAAAAGGCGGAGACAAGAAATTTCTGCACGAGGCGGAGGTGCTCGAAGCACTGCTTGAGCATCTTGACAAGGGCTTGCCGGCAAGAACTTTCGACTGTTCCGACGATGACAAAGCGCTCATTGCCGAATCTGATCTTCTGACTCTCAAGCCCGTCATCTATGCCGCAAATATGGATGAAACAGGCGTTGCAAATCCCGACGGCAACGAATATTATAAGATCGTTTGCGATATCGCCGCAAAGGAAGGCAGCAAGGTGCTGCCCATTTGCGCAAAGACCGAGCAGGAGATCGCAGAGCTTGATAAAGAAGATCAAAAGGCATTTCTTGCCGATCTCGGTATGGAAGAATCGGGACTTGACCGCCTTATTCGCTGCTCATACGAGCTTCTCGGTCTTGTGTCGTTCTTGACGGGCGGTCCCGACGAAGTGCGCGCGTGGACCATAGTCAAGGGCACAAAGGCGCCCAAAGCCGCAGGAAAGATACACACCGATATCGAGCGCGGATTCATAAGAGCCGAGGTCATCGCGTATTCAGACCTTGAAAGAATCGGCTCAATGAGCGCCGCAAGAGATCAGGGTCTCATTCGTTCGGAGGGCAAGGAATACATAATGCAGGACGGAGATATCGTGCTCTTCCGTTTCAACGTATAACTAAAACAAATGGAGTTCAATATGATAAACGATATTAAAAATGAGATATTGCGTCTTAAAAAAGAAAAAGACGTCTGCATTATCGCCCACACGTATCAGGGCGAAGAGATCTTGGAAGTCGCCGACTACACGGGCGATTCTTATAAACTGAGTCTTGATGCCAAAAAGACGAGCTGCAAGAACATTCTTATGTGCGGCGTTCGCTTTATGGCAGAAACGGCAAAGATACTCTCGCCCGAAAAGCGCGTCGTTTTGGCAAACGGCGATGCCGGATGTCCCATGGCGGAGCAAATGAGCCGCGAATATATCGAAAAGATAAAAAAGGAATATCCCGATTATTCCGTTGTCGTTTATATCAACACGACCGCTTCTCTCAAAACGGTCGCGGACGTGTGCGTTACCTCCGCTTCGGCACTCAAGATCGTGCGCAATATGGAAAACAAAAACATTCTTTTCATACCCGACTGCAACCTCGGCGGATATATTGCAGAAAACGTTCCCGAAAAGAATATAAAGCTCCTAAACGGCGGCTGCCCCGTGCATGCGCAGATCACCGCAGATGAGGCAAAAGCGGCAAAGTGTGCGCATAAAGACGCCCTTTTGCTCGTTCATCCCGAATGTAAAAAAGAGGTCGTAAACGAGGCTGATTTCGTCGGCTCGACCTCTGCCATCATCGACTTTGCAAAGAAGAGCGACAAGAAAGAATTCATCATCGGAACGGAAATAAGCATCGTTGAGCATCTGCAATTCGACTGCCCCGACAAGAAGTTTTATCCCCTCTCGAAGAAGCTTGTCTGCGATGATATGAAGCTCACGACTCTTATGGACGTTTATTCGGCGCTCAAAGGTGAGGGCGGTCTTGAGATCACTCTTGATTGCGACACGATAGAAAAAGCAAGACACTGCATCGATGAGATGATAAGGCTCGGCTGATATGCAAAAAGTTCTTATTGCCATGAGCGGCGGAGTCGATTCGGCAGTCACGGCATTTCTTTGCAAAAATCGCGGTTTCGATTGCCGCGGTGTCACGATGAAACTTTGGCGCAAAAGCGGCGAAGATGTATCTTGCACGACATCGGGGGATATTGAAGACGCGCGGTATGCGGCAAAGATTTGCGATATTCCCTATGAGGTCTGCAATTTCTCGGGCGAATTCGAAAAATGCGTCATAGAGCCGTTCGTGCTCGCCTATGAAACGGGAAAAACTCCTAACCCCTGCATCGAATGCAACCGCAAATTGAAGTTCAAAAAGCTTATGGAGCATGCGCTCGATATCGGCTGCGATTTTGTGGCAACCGGCCACTATGCGCGAATTGAATTTGAAAACGGCAGATATCTTCTCAAAAAAGGCATTGACGAAAACAAAGACCAAAGCTACGTTTTATATTCGCTGACACAGTCGCAGCTTGCGTGCACCCTTTTCCCCTTGGGCTCATATAAAAAGCAGGAAATTTATGAAATAGCAAAAGAAAACAAACTGTTTTTACATCCCAAAGCGGAAAGTCAGGATATTTGCTTTGTGCCCGACGGCGACTACGTTTCGTTCATCAAGAGCTATAAAAATAAAGAATATCCCGAGGGCTATTTCGTATCGACCGACGGCAAGACCTTGGGCAGACACCGCGGCATCATCGCATATACCGTAGGTCAGCGAAAAGGACTCGGAATATCATCAAGCGCTCCCTTGCGCGTTATTTCAAAAGACGTTCAAAACAACAGAATAATACTCGGCACCGCAGAAGATCTCAAAAGAAATTCGGCGGACTGCAAAAACATCAATCTCATAGCCTATGAAAAACTCGATTCGCCCATCAAGGCGACGGTCAAGACAAGATATAAGCAAGCGGAGATCCCGGCAACTGTTTTTCAGACCGACACAGATTCGCTCCATATCGAATTCGACACACCGTCAAGCCTTGTCTGCCCGGGTCAGGCGCTCGTCATTTATGACGGCGACACCGTAATAGGCGGCGGAACGATAGTGTAAGTAAAAAAACACCGCAAAGCGGTGTTTTTTTATTTGATCAAAAAGTCGCAGGCTTCGCAATAGCCGTCTTTGCCGTGTCCCGTGATCGTCATTTGACACGCCTCGGATACGAAAGATGTTTTTCGGTAATCTTCTCTTTGGTTTATATCGGAAATATGCACCTCGCAAGTCTTTATTCCGACGGCTTTTATCGCGTCGGCTATCGCAACGGAGGTATGCGTATATGCGGCGGGATTTATCACGATCCCATCAAAACGGCGATAGGCTTTTTGAATTTTATCAACAATCTTTCCCTCGTGATTTGACTGATAAAAATACGGCTTTACGTTCTTGCCCTTGCAATATGCTTTTATATATTTGACAAGACCCAAATAACTTTCTTTGCCGTATATTTCCGGCTCTCTTATGCCCAGCATATTCATATTCGGGCCGTTTATTATAAGTATCTTTTTCTTCATATCAAATCTCCAAACGCTTTATATATCCGCTCCGCGGTGATATTTACGTCATCATCTACCAAAACGCTGAAATCGGCAAGTTTTTCATAAACGGGCGCGCGCTCTTTTTCGATTTTTTCAAGAGCTTCGGCGCCTATAGACAACGGTCTTGCGTCAACGGCAAGATCTTTTGTATCGCGCACAAGATATACGAAAATGCCGTTTTGCATAAGCTTTTCGCGGTTATGGGAGCAAATGGGCGTACCTCCGCCGCAGGAGATCAAAACTCCGCTTTTTTGCGATATTTCATCTGTAACTTCCCTCTCGATATTGCGGAAATACTCTTCGCCGTATTTTGAAAAAATATCCGGAATGCTCATATCAGCGCGCTTTGCTATCTCGTCATCGATATCGATACACTCCCTGCAAAGCCGCTTTGCCAAAGTCTTTGCCGTCTCGCTTTTGCCGCAGCCGGGCATTCCGATAAGCACGATATTCGCCATATCGAATTCAAGCTTTTTTATGCATTTTTTTATCTCATCTTCGCTCAAAGAAAGCTTTGTGTCAAAAAATATCTCATAAGAGCGCGCCGCTTGAAAATACAGCATCGGCATACCCGAAAAAACGGGGATGCCCTTTTCTTTTGCCGCGCACAAAAGTCTTGTTTTAAGCGGATTGTAGATCACGTCGAAAACGGCAGAAAGATTTGAAAAAACATCTATATCTACGGGCACACCCGAAAAGTCGGGATACATTCCGACGGGGGTGGCGTTCACGAGGATATCGGTGTCTTTGTATTTTTCGGGGGTACCGTAGTTGATTTTTCCCGTTCGGGATATGACAAAAGGCTCGGCGCCGAATTCCTTCAGTGCTTCGCATACCGCCGCCGATGCCCCTCCGCTGCCCAAAACGGCAACGCTTTTGCCGAAAACGTCGACTCCGCTCAAAGAAAGCGCGGCACAAAAGCCGTAAACGTCGGTATTATAGCCGCAAATCTTGCCGTTTCTTTTTGTAAGCGTATTGACGCATCCGACACGCTCTGCGCTCTTGTCGATACGGTCGCAAAGCTCATAGACCGTTTTTTTATAAGGCACGGTGACGTTTAAGGCATCCCATTCGCCGTTTTTGATAAAATCTTTCAGTTCATCTTCGCTTTTTTCAAAGAGAAGATAGTCATATCCGCCGAGCTCTTTGTGAATTCTCGGCGAAAAACTGTGGGAAAGCTTTTTGCCGACAAGACCGAAAATCATTGTTTTTCACGCTCCGTTTTTTGAAGTTCCTTTGAGATAGCGACGGTGCTTTTCATAAATTCAAGAGCATAGTTTTCAAATTCGCCGTTTGCGTATTTTCGGCTGTTTGAAAGCACCTCCGCCTCTCGCTTTGCGTCAAATATCTCCGCGTTTTCCGCTTTTTTTACAGCACCTATTTCGCGGCAGTTTTTCATTCTTTTGCAAAAGAGTTTTATCAGTTTTTTGTCTATCTTATCGTTGCTTTTGCGCAACTTTTCCAAAGTGTTTTTCATACTTTTGACCACTCCCTCGCTCTTGCGAAAGTTGCCTTTCGGTTTTCGTTAAATCATCATATCGCAAAGCGCTATTGCCGCCGCCGCTTCAACACACGGCAGCGCGCGCAGAGCGATGCAGGGATCGTGTCTTCCGCCGACCGATATATCGGCGCATTTTTGAGAAGAAAGGCTCACGGACTGCTGCCTTGATGCAATGGAGGGCGTGGGCTTGAATGCGACTTTGAAGTTTATGGGCATTCCGTTCGTTATGCCGCCGAGCACTCCGCCGCTTTTGTTCGTTTTCGTTTTGATGCGTCCTTTATCGTCATACTCAAAGGGATCGTTGTTTTCGGAGCCTAAAAGAGTCGCCGATTTGAAGCCGCAGCCGAATTCTATGCCGCGGACACCGGGTATTGAGAATATTATCTTCGATATGTTGTTCTCAACACCGTCGAAAATGGGGTCTCCTATTCCGGCAGGCACTCCGTTTATGATACATTCGACACATCCGCCGACCGAGTCGCCGTTTGCTTTTGCGTTCAAAATTTCACGCTTAACGGCGCTTGACATATCGGGCGAATATACGGGTATTTCGGCATCTTTCAAAAGGTCGATGTATTCGCCGGTTTTATTTTTATCGCAATAATCTATCTCTTTGTCAAAGACC
>JAGAFQ010000113.1 GCA_017612495.1 Clostridia bacterium | reverse complement strand
TTGTTTTTACTATTGCAAATACGGTCTGAAAGATGTATAATAAAGTAACATAAGTTGTTCACAATTTATACATAACATTTCAGACATTTATATACAGCATACACTCTGATAAGAAAGGGGACCGTATTCATGAAAAAAGAACGGTGGCAGCTTGCCGTTTATGATACGTTGATCTTCGCATTCTGCGAATTCTTACTCTTTTTAGCCGTACATCACGTAGGCACAAAAAGACCGGTCGGATATTTTCCCGTAAACATTTTAATTTCATTTTTGCTGATAATGATCTGCCGCGCCGTTTTCGGCATTTACCGCCTTATCTGGAGATACGGCGGTGTCATGAGTTATGCAAAGATCATCATATCCGACGGCATAGCGTTTATTATCTCTTCCATAAGACTTGTGTCCCCGACTTACGGCTCTATGGATCTGCTTTGCAGCGCCGCGGTGTTCTCGCTCGATCTCATACTCGCTTTGTCGATGAGAATGGCATATCTTTACGCTTTTCAGCATGCGGGGCCCGACACGAAAAGATCAAGATTTTTTTATAAACTTTTGCGTATCTTTTCCGGAGGACGAGTAGGTCAAAAACCCGAAAACTCAAGCGCAAAGAAGGCCAATATCGCCATTCTCGGCGCGGGCAGACTCGGCGCGGGACTTGCCGAGAGCCTCTTGAATTCGCCCGATAATATCTTTGTGCCAGTGTGTTTTATCGACTCGAATGAAGGCAAGGCAGGCAGAAACATAAACGGTCTTCCGGTGCTTTACGAATCCGAATCGACGACGGAAAAACTGAAGCAGATGAACGTTGACACCATCGTGTTCGCGATCGCGAATATTGACGACCCACTGCGCATCAAACTGTATAATCGCTATCACAGCGCGGGCTTCCACATAAAAATTTACGATCACCACGAATTCGATTCTGCAAACGGAAAATACCGTTTGCGTGAATTCGAGATAGAGGATCTGCTTTTCAGAAAGCCTATAGATATCGTCGGCGGCAAAGCCGAAAAATATTATAACGGCAAAACCGTTCTTATTACGGGCGCCGGCGGAAGCATCGGCTCGGAGCTTGCAAGGCAAATAGCGAAGTTTTTGCCGAAAATGCTTGTGCTGCTCGACATTTGCGAAAACGGCGTTTATGACGTTGAACAGGAATTGAAGCGGGAATACGGCGGCGCTGTCGACGTTCATCCCGAGATTTTGTCGGTATGCAACAAAGAGGGTCTTTGCAGACTTTTTGAAAAATATAAGCCGCAGATAATTATCCACGCGGCGGCTCATAAGCACGTGCCCTTGATGGAAAACAACAGCATCGAAGCGATAGAAAACAACGTTTTCGGAACGAAGACTTTGGTCGACGTTTGCGAAAAATACGAGGCGGAGCGCTTTATGATGGTCTCGACCGACAAGGCGGTTAACCCCACGAACGTTATGGGCGCCACCAAGCGTATGTGCGAGATGATAGTGCAAAGCGCAAGCGGATACGGCAAAGTCAAATACAGCGCAACGCGTTTCGGCAACGTTTTGGGCTCTGCCGGAAGCGTGATACCGCTATTTAAGCGTCAGATCGCCGCAGGCGGACCCATCACCATCACCGATAAGCGCATCATCCGCTATTTTATGACGATACCGGAGGCATCGCAGCTCGTGCTTGAATCGGGCGCCATGGCTCAAAACGGCGAACTTTTCGTTTTGGATATGGGACAACCCGTCAAGATCATCGATCTTGCCGAAAACATCATAAAGCTTTCGGGAGTTCGGAATATCAAGATCGTTGAGACAGGTCTGCGTCCCGGTGAAAAATTGTATGAAGAGCTTCTTATGAAGACGGAAAAGCTCTCAAAGACCGAAAATAACAAGATATTTATCGAATACGACCAAAGAATGGATAAGTCGGCGATCGATGAGAAACTTGCCGTTTTGAGAGAGGCTTGCGACAGCAACTCGAACGACTTGGCAAAAGAGGCGCTCAAACGTGTGGTCCCGACGTATCAAAGCCCCGAAAAAGTCAATGCACAAGCCTTGAATGTCTAATTTTTCATTGACATTCGGATATAAAAATGTTATAATGTATCAGATACATATCAAGGTTTTTCGGCACATCCGTCACATAATTGAAAAGGAATGGAAATATGGACGTCAATAACAACAAAGACTTATTGGAAATCGATATTAAAAAGCTTGTTATGGCTTTTTGGCATAAGATTTGGTTTATCGTTCTTGCCTCAGGCCTTTGCGCGGCTTTGGCTTTTTCATACGCTGCATTCATCGTAACTCCGCAATACAGCGCAAGCTCACTTATGTTTGTCAATAACTCGTCGATCTCTTTGGGTGCAACATCGATATCGATGACGTCATCCGACTTGTCGGCATCAAAGACCTTGGTCGATACCTACATCGTCATTCTTAAAACGAGAAAGACACTCAATAAGGTCATAGAAGAGACCGGCGTCAAATATTCATACGGTAGGCTCAGCAATATGATAAGCGTATCCGCCGTAAACAATACCTCGGTCTTCAAGATCACCGTAACGTCGCCTCATCCCGAGGAATCGGCGCTTATCGCAAACTCGATATCCGACGTGCTCATTGATTCCATTTCAGATATCATCGAGGGCACGAGCGCAAGAATCGTTGACAGAGCAGTAGTGCCTACATCAAGATCTTCGCCGAACGTCACAAGATATACGGCGATAGGTCTCTTGGCAGGTTTGGTCATCGCAGTGGCGATCATCGTCATCTCCGAGCTCAACGACGATTTGGTACACAACGGTGATCTGATCGTCGAAAAATACAAACTTCCCGTATTTGCCGAGATACCCGATCTTAATGCCGCAGCAAAGAGATACGGCTATTATCAGAAATACGGCAAGTATAAGAAATATTCTTCTTATTCTTCCTACGGAAGCAACGGCGATTATTCAAACGCAAAGAAATCTAATTGATGGGAGGACCGAAAAATGGCTAACGAAAAAGAGCTTAAAAACCCCTCGTTTTCAAAAGAGATCGGTCCTAACGTAGGTTTCGATGCGGCTGAAGCATATAAACTTCTCAGAACGAATATCATGTTCTCGATCGACGGCGAAAGAAAGTGCCGTGTCATCGGCGTTACGAGTTCATCGCGCGGCGAGGGAAAAACCACGACGGCGATAAACATCGCCTATACGCTTGCCGAGATAAAGAAAAAGGTATTGCTGATCGACGGCGATATGCGTCTGCCCCGAGTTGCAAAAAGAACGAACGTGGAATCGTCCCCCGGACTTTCAAATATGCTTGCCGGTCTTACGGGCGGCAAGATACCGACTCAACAGACCGAGCTTATCGAATCATTGCACGTCATTTCAAGCGGAGATATACCGCCTAACCCCTCTGAACTTTGGGGCTCGAAAACCGCTGAAACGCTTATGGAAATGCTCAGAGAAAACTTTGATTTTATCATAGTTGACCTGCCCCCCGTAAACGTCGTTTCGGATGCTATCGTTGCGGGAAATTTGTGCGACGGTATGCTTTTGATAGTCCGCGAAAACTATGTTTCCACATCCGAAGTCCACGACGCGGTAGAGCATTTGAAATTCTGCAAAGCAAAGCTTTTGGGCTTCGTTCTGACACATTCCGAGCTTTCGTCAAAGCCTTACCGCAAGTATAAGGCAGGCGGAAAGTATAAGGCATATTCAAAGGGAAAATACGGTTACGGTTACGGCTATGGATATGGTTATGGCTACGGTTACGGCCACGGCTACGGCTACGGCTACGGC
>JAGAFQ010000112.1 GCA_017612495.1 Clostridia bacterium | reverse complement strand
AGCGATGCGCAAAAAGAATATCTGAAAAAACTGCGCGATATTTGAACACAAACAAGAAACCATACCCAAACGGGTCTTAAAATAACCGAACAGGAGGAAATATTATGGATACCGGCTCATCCGGCGGTACGGCAGAATATAATTGCGATACGGAAACATCCGACGTTCATTTATGTTTCCGCATTTAGTTTTACCGTGCCGACTTACCTATAATCACAGTAAGGAGGCAGCACAATGCAAGAAAAAATCACTATTGAGCAAACGCTCTCAAAACTTATCGAAGAAAAGAAATATCCGACTATCAAGGATATTCTTGTCACCATGAATCCTATGGATATAGCCTCGGTTTTGCAAAATACCGACTCTGCCGATATGACAAAACTGTTCAGACTTCTGCCCAAAGAAACGGCGGCTGAATGTTTTGTCGAAATGGAGCCGGATTATCAGGAGGAGCTTATATCCTGCTTCTCGGATAAAGAGCTTACCGAGGTCATAAACGAACTGTACGTTGACGATGCCGCCGACCTTGTCGAAGAAATGCCGGCAAACGTCGTTAAGCGCATACTTTCAAACACAAAAGAGGGCTTTCGAAAAGAGATAAACGAGATACTCAAATATCCCGAAAATTCCGCAGGCTCCATTATGACGACGGAATACGTCTCTCTGCGCCCCGATATGACGATCAAAGAGGCGCTCGAAAGGATCAAGAAGACGGCGATAGACAAAGAGACAATCTACACCTGCTACGTCACCGAAAAGCGTATGCTTCTCGGCGTCGTGACCGTAAAGGATCTTATCATCGCCAAGGACGATGAAGAAAAGATCAAAAACATAATGGAAACGAACGTCATCTGCGCAACGACACTCACCGACCGCGAAGAAACGTCGCAAATGCTCCGCAAATACGGCTTTTTGGCGCTGCCCATCGTCGATGGCGACAACCGTATGGTAGGCATCGTCACCTTTGACGACGCCATGGACGTCATCATCGATGAGGTATCGGAGGATATCGGCATCATTTCGGGTATGTCTACCTCCGAAAAGAGCTATTTGCACACGAGCGCTTTTGAACTCTTTTTGCACCGCATCCCTTGGCTTTTGCTCCTTATGGTCTCGGCGACCTTCACGGGTCTTATCATATCGAGCTTTGAAGATGCGCTGACAAAAGTCGCGGTTTTGACCGCGTTCATCCCCATGCTTATGGATACGGGCGGAAACTCCGGCTCGCAGGCGTCGGTAACGATCATTCGCGCCCTCTCTCTGGGCGAGATCAAGTTTTCAGATCTGCCGAGAGTCATTTTCAAAGAGTTTTCGGCCTCCATTCTCTGCGCGGCGGCAATATCCGTTGCCTGCTTTGCCAAGATAATGCTCATCGACCATCTGCTTTTGGGCAATGATTCGATAAACGTGATCGTCGCGCTTTGCGTTTGCGCTTCTATGGCGCTCACCGTCATAGTGGCAAAATTCATCGGCTGCGCTCTGCCCATGATAGCAAAAAAACTCAAATTCGACCCCGCCGTTATGGCAAGTCCCTTTATTACCACCATTGTCGATGCGATTTCTCTGCTCGTGTATTTCGCTTTTGCCAATGCAATATTGTTTTGATCGGAGTTTCAAGTGATAAAAGCAGTCCTTATCGATGTCGATGACACAGTCTTCGACTTCAAAAAATGCGCCGACTATGCGCTCAAAAAGGCGGCAAACGAACTCGGCGTTTTGCTCCCCGAAAATATGATAGACGTATTTTTGCCCGAAAACCGCAAGCTTTGGATAAGGCTTGAAAAAGGCGAGATAACGTTGGAAGAACTCTTTAACATCCGCTTTGATACGATTTTTTCCTGCGTCGGAGTGAAGACCGACGGGCGCGTATTTGAAAGTGTGTTCCAAAAGCACTTAAACCGCAGTCACGAAACGGTGGATGGCGCCGAAGATGCGCTCAAAGCTTTGAGCGAAGATTTTTGCGTCTGCGTTGCATCTAACGCCCGCCAAGGTCAGCAGCAGGAAAGATTCAGACTTGCAAATTCAGATAAATACATCTCAAAATATTTCGTCTCGGGCGAGATCGGCGCGGCAAAACCGTCGGCGGAATTTTTCGAATACTGCATAAGAGCGCTTAAACCGCTTTGCAAGGATGAAATAATTATGTTCGGTGATTCTCTCGATGCAGATATAAAAGGCGCCGCGGCGGTCGGAATTCGCACCGTCTGGTTCAAAAGATGCGATAATACAGGCTCCCGTCTTCCGACATATACCGTAAAGACGCTCAAAGAGGGTGCCGCGCTTATAAAAGACTTAAAAAACCGCGAGTGAATATATGGATTTTGACAGCTATAAAAACTGTACTCTTTGCCCGCGCAAATGCAGGGTCGACAGAAATATAAAAACGGGCTATTGCAAAACGGGCTCCGCCCTCTCTCTTTCACGTGCCGCATTGCACTTGTGGGAGGAGCCTTGCCTTGAGGGGAAAAACGGCTCGGGAGCCGTTTTCTTCGGCGGATGCTCTCTTGGCTGCGTCTTCTGCCAAAACCGAGAAATAAGCCGCGGTATGCACTCAAAAGAGGTCGATCGCGACCGCCTTTGCGAAATTTTCTTCGAGCTGCGCGACAAGGGCGCCTGCAACATAAATTTAGTGACTCCCGACCATTTTGCGCCCCATATCGTATATGCGATAGAAAAAGCAAAAAAGCAGGGCTTCGATCTGCCGTTCGTTTGGAATTCAAGCGGATATTCGTCGCCCGAGACCATAAGGGCGCTCTCGGGGCTCATCGACATATATCTTCCCGATTTCAAATATTTTTCAAATGAATACGCAAAGAAATATTCAAACGTTCCCGATTATTTCGACACAGCGCAAAAATCGCTCTATGAGATGCACCGCCAGATACCGTTTTGCGAGTTCGACGAAAACGGCATCATGAAACGCGGCATCATCGTTCGTCTGCTTTTGCTGCCGCAGCTTTGCAATGATGCAAAAAAGATACTTTACTATCTGCACGAAACCTACGGCAATCGCATCTATATAAGTATAATGAGCCAATATACGCCCATAAATTGCGCCGATCTGCCGAAAGAACTGCGATCAAGCGTACCGCCAAAAGACTATGACGAGCTTTGCCGATATGCCGAAAAGATCGGCATCGAAAACGGATTTTTGCAAGACGGCGAGAGCATCGGCGAAAGCTTTATTCCCGATTTTGATTTTTACGGAGTGTGACTATGAACAAATATTCCGTTGCCGTCTTCGATCTTGACGGCACGATACTCAATACCTTATACGATCTTGCCGATGCCTTAAACTATGCGCTCAAAAAAAACGGATATCCGAAGCGCAGCGAAACAGAGGTCATGGCATTTGTGGGCAACGGCATCCCCATGCTCTGCAAAAGGGCGACACCAGAAAACGGCGACTATGAAAAGGTCGTCTTTGATTTTATGCCGTACTACTCAAAGCACTCGTGCGACAATACACGTCCCTATAACGGCATTTGCGAGTTGTTTGAAAAGCTCAAAAAGCGCGGTGTCAAGATCGCCGTTGTCACGAACAAGGCAGACAAAGAGGCGCAAAATCTCTGCCGCCGCTTTTTCGGAGATCTTGTGGATATCGCCGTCGGCGCCAAAGAGAACGTGCCGAAAAAGCCGAGCCCCGAAGCGATATTCTTTGCGCTCGATTCCCTCGGCGAAAAGCGCGAAAACGCCGTTTACATAGGGGATAGCGAGGTGGATATCGCCACCGCGAAAAACTCATCCCTCTCCCTTATCTGCGTTGATTGGGGATTTCGCACAAAAGAGCAGCTTATCACTGCCGGTGCCGAGGTGATCGTATCAGACACCGCCGAACTTGAAAGAATTATCTTTGCAAATTGAAACTTTTTTATTTTTTCATCGTCACATAGGCAAAACCGAAAACGGAGGTTTATATGAATATGAAAAAAACTGCAATATTGCGCGCATCTGCGCTCATCCTTTGCGCCGTCTTAACGCTTTCGGCATTTACGGGATGCACGATAGTGCCGAAGATCTCGGCAGAAGATCTCAATAAGACCGTCACTCCGAAAAAAGTCGATGCCGTACCCGTGACCGACACTTTTTCAAAAGCACTTTGTACTTTATCGCTTGATTTGATGAAAGATGACGCAAATAAAGATGTAAACGCGCTCATATCTCCCCTCTCGATAATCTATGCCCTCTCGATGCTCACAAACGGAGCAAACGGAGAAACAAAGGCACAGCTCGAAAAGTTTCTCACATCCGATGTCGATACGCTGAATAACGAACTTTATTCCTATATGCGCTCGCAATCGGATCTCAAAACAAATCCGCTTCACATCGCAAATTCCGTATGGTTCAAAAACAACGGCTCATTCGCCGCAAACAAAGACTTTCTGCAAAAGAATGCCGATTATTACGGCGCAGGGATTTTCGCATCTCCCTTTGACGACACTACCGTTTCGGATATCAATAATTGGGTGAAAGCCAACACGAACGGAATGATAGAAAAGATCATAAATGACCTCTATCCGAACGAGGTCATGCACATCATAAATGCCATTGCGTTTGAATCGACCTGGGAAAACAAATATTTCGATACGAATATCAAGGACTACGTTTTCAATAACGCCGACGGCTCAAAGAGCGACGTCAAAATGCTCTGCTCCGAAGAAAACCTCTATATCGAAAATGAAAACGCAAAGGGATTTATAAAGCCGTATTCCGACGGAAAATATGCTTTCTCGGCGCTTTTGCCGAATGAAATGACAAACGGCGAATTTATAAAATCGCTCGATGCCGCATCTCTCTATGCGCTCATCAAAAACGCAGATACAGACAAGGTAAAAGTCAAAATGCCCGAGTTTTCGATAGATTTTTCCACCGACGTTTCGCAAACGATGAAAAAGCTCGGCGTCATAGACGCATTCGATGCCGCAAAAGCCGATTTTTCGGGCATTGCCAATGATATTTTTGCCGCGGGAGTCAGCCATCGCACCCATATCGAGGTCGACAGAAACGGCACAAAAGCGGCGGCAGTCACCGATATTCCGATGGCGACAAAGAGTGCTGAACCCGTAGAAACAAAAACCGTCATACTCGACAAACCCTTTATCTATATGATAATAGACCTCGAATACTCCTGCCCTATCTTTATCGGCTCGCTGGATAATATTAAGTGAAACGATATAAAACGAAAAAGGGGTTGTTAAAAAAGTCATCGGACTTTTTTAACAACCCCGTCGAATTTGACTCGGCGGCTTGAACAGCCGCCGTTTTTGCTTTGAAAAAGAGCAAATCGGGTGTTTTTAAGGCAAAAACCGTAAAATGTCGCGGCGTTTTCGGCGGCACCCGACCGCCTAAACCGCGAGGGGGTGTTAAAAAACGAGT
>JAGAFQ010000111.1 GCA_017612495.1 Clostridia bacterium | reverse complement strand
CCTGCTTGCAACGATATGAGACGCGCAATAAAGAAAACCTGCTGAAAAGGATTTTCAAGTTCCTTCTCAGCAGGTACTTTTTTACGCAAAAACTGCCTTATCAACCCGTTACCTTCTCCTTTGCATTTTATTTTTCTATATACGGGCTCATTTTGATAAACTCACCCGCATCGCCCTTTTTATCCTTGCAAAGGGTATAAAGCTTATCCGCCTCAAAGCAGTTCTTGATATGGCTTATTTCTTTGTCTTTATATCTCTTTATGTCGGCGGGCTTTGTGATGATCTTGACTTTGCCGCAATAATTTTTCAAAAGCGCCGTTCCTTTTTTTGAAGCGGCAAGGAGCAATACCGATCTTATTTTGCCGCGTCTTTTGAAATTGAAGATCAACTCCAAAACAGCTCTGCGGCATTTTGATCTTGAATCGCATTTGCAAGAAGCTCTCTCTATGAGTTCATCGTAATTTTCAGATATGAAAGATGCGTTGCGTATGCGGTCAAAAAGTGATTTTGATACGTTTTTCGCCGGGTTTTTATTCAAAAGTCTTATGTGCGACAAAATCGCATCGGAAGCCTTGCAAAGAGAATATATCTCGCCTTTTTCTTTTGCCTTTTCGATCTCGTCTTCGGTGAATTCCGGCACGGAAACGCCAAAAGCCTCGTTCTCGAAAACGGCGCGTCTGACGGCGGTGGCGCTTGCGTATTCGCAAATTTCCGTATCGTTGTAGCCGCCGCACCTTTTTTGGGTTTTCGGCTCGATATTTGATTTTATCTTATATAGCGCGTGCAGATATTCGAGTGCCAAAATATCGTTCGAGCCATAGGTGAGTTCTTCATGATACACATCGAAGTAGGCGCTTTTCATAAACTCGCCATACGCTTTGTTCCCGCGCTTCGATGACGATATTTTCTTTTTGAATTTGCGGCTGCAAAGTCTTCCGAAAACGGTTTTGAGGGTTTCTATATCGCCGCATTCGCTGCCGAAGCAAAGATAATCGACAAAGCCGAGCGCGTTTGCGATACAAACTCCGCCGTGCGCAAAATGCTCGGCATCCGACACGGCATATTCGACAGGCAGTTCCAAAACCAGATCGCATCCGCCCAAAACGGCGCACTTCGCCCTGGTATATTTATGCAAGATCGCCGCGTTGCCTCTTTGAGTGAAATTTCCGCTCATAACGGCGACGATCACGGCATCTTTATCTTGCTTTTTTATTTCTTCGATCTGCTTTTTATGGCCGTTATGAAACGGGTCATATTCGCATATTATCGCCCAGACGCTCAATTTTCGATCCTCTTTTCAGCTTTTGCCGTCAAAGCGGTTTTTGCAGCAGGGACAGGTAAGAGTGATCTTTCCCTTTCCCCGCGGCACGCGCAAGTCTGTGTGACATTTGGGGCAACGAAGATATTTATATTCTTTCGCATGGGAAATTCTGTAAATTCTCGATTTAATATACCTTTTGACCTTACCCGAAATTTTGATATATTCGGCGTTTTCCATACGGCGCTGCGGAAGATTTTTTGAAAGCGAACGCAGCAGCGACAAAACGAAAACGGCAAACGCCAATGCGTAGATGACAGTCGACTGAAACAGTATTCCTATCGTAAAGATCACTATCGTTGCGACATACATGGCGCCCGAAAGACTGTCGGTGCCGTATCTGCCGTACATAAATTTCTTAAAAAAATCTCTCATTTGTTTTCCTCTTCGATATAACCGTGTTCTGAAAGCCAAAGATAAGCGCCGCTCGGCACCAATCCTTTTATATCCTCTTTTGCCGCAAGCTTTTTGCGCACAAGAGTTGAGCTTATATCGCAGTCGTTTGCGTTTGCGATATAGTATTCCGTTTTGAGCGACGGATTCCGCTTTGAATTGAACTCTTGCTGGATCTTTTCATATTCGGCATCCTTTTCATTGCGAACGCCTTTGACGACGGTGTTAATGCCCTTTTCTTTGCAATAATCGGCAAGGTAGCCGTTTGACATATCGACGATTATGTTTTTGTTGCCGGAAAAACTGCTTTTGAGCATTTGAAGCCGTTCTTCGGCATCAAAATGATATTCCTTTTCGGAATTTATAAATGCCGTGACATAGACCGTTTCATACCTTGTGAGAGCATAATTCACAATGTTCTCGTGTCCCTTTGTCACGGGGTCAAAGCTTCCGGCGACCAATGCCCTGCCGCCGTTTTTGAGTTGCATATCACTAAACCTCTTTTTGAATATACGTTATGTGGACTCTGCCGTATTTTGTGTGTTTTTTAATGACGAACTTGCTTTTCAAGTCTTCGTTTCCGTCGAAAATATCCTCGTGCTCGCTCTCGCAGATGATGACGGCTCCGTTACAAAGCACATCAGTTTTCAAGATCTTGTCGAGTACGTCCGGCAAAAGATGCTCGGCATAGGGCGGGTCAAGATAGATATAGTCGTATTTTTCTTTTCCGTTTGCGCATTTCAGATATTCCGGCCAAGAACGGCACATAATGACGCACTTGTCAAACAAGCGGCATTTCTGCGCGTTCGCCTTTATAACGGCACAAGCTGCCGACGACGCGTCGTTCATATATGCCTTTTTCGCGCCGCGGCTGACCGCTTCGAGTCCCATTTGTCCGCTGCCCGAAAATAAATCGAGAAAGGTTTTGTCTTCGATATCGAATTGAAGCGATGAAAAGATCGCTTCTTTCACCCTCTCGGGCGTCGGTCTCGTATCATCGCCCTCAAGCGTCTGCAAAGTGCAGCCGCGTGCAATGCCCGTAATTATTCTCATAGTTTTGATCCATCTCCGTTTGAATTTGTTTCACTGTGTAAAAAGTCGTATGTTTTTTGCGCCAAAGCCTTTGAAAAACCTGCGACCTTTTCAATATCGCATACCTCGGCTTCTTTCAGCCTTTGCAGGGTCTTGAAATGCTTCAAAAGCGTCGCCGCTTTTGCCTTGCCCACACCCTCTATCTCGGTCAGCGCCGAGGTGCTGATGCTCTTTGATTTTGCTCTCGACATCTTCGATACGGAGAAGCGGTGTACCTCCTCTTGTATGCGATAGATGAGCATAAAGACCGACTGCTCGCGCGCGATGCTTATTTCTTCGTTCTCGGTGCATAATGCGCGCGTCTTATGAAAATCGTCCTTGACCATTCCGAAAACGGGAATGTCACAGCCGTATTCAGCCAAGACCTCTTTTGCGACGGCAACGTGGTTTTTTCCGCCGTCGATGAGCCACAGATCGGGCAGTTCGGATATGCCGTCAGAAACTCTGCTTATGTGCGAAAGACGGCGCGACAGCGTTTTTCTCATAGCGCCGTAATCATCCTGCCCGTATTCGGAATCGATATTGAATATGCGGTATTTCGACTTGTTGAATTTGCCGTTTGTAACGGTTATCATACCGCCCGTTATATTGTCGTTGCCGAAGTTCGATATATCGTATGCCTCGATGTTTTCGGGCAGAACTTCAAGGCGGAGCATAGATGCCAGCTTAATAAGCACGGCGTTGTCTTTTTCGGCATTTTTTATATAGTCGCCCGCCTTTTGGCGCGCATTTTCATATGCCATATCGCAAAGCGCCCGACCGTCGCCTCTCTGCGGCACCGACACCGTGATTTTAGTGCCGAATTTTTCGCAAAAATAATCGCCGAGCAAAATTTTATCGCCGTCCGACATCGGCACGTTTGAAAGAATGTTTTTGCCTATATCGTCTCCGCTTGAATAAATGTTTATGACAAAGCTCGGAAACGTGTCTTCATCGATGATCTCATCGGAAGAAAAAATGTAATTGCGGCTGTCGTAAATACATCCGCATCTCACTTTCAAAAGTGAAATGGCGGAGCATTTGTCGTTCTGATAAAGAGAGATGACGTCGGCATCCAATTTCGGCGATACCTCGACCTTTTGCTTTTCCCAAAGCACTTTAAGGGCTGAAATTCGATCTCTTATGACCGCCGCTTCTTCAAATTGCAGGTTTTCGGAAGCCGAAAGCATCTGCGCTTCGAGTTCTTTTTCGACATCCGAAAAAGAGCCGCGCAATATCTTATCTACCACAGAAAAAGACTTTTTGTATTGCTCGCTCGTCACGCCACCCGTGCAAGGTCCCATACACTGCCCCATCCGATAATAAAGACAGGGGCGCACTTTGCCGATATCTCTCGGGAAAGAATGGTTGCAATGCGCAAGCAAAAAGACCTTTTGAAGCGTTCTGATAACGGAATTTATACGCGACGTGCCGGAATAAGGACCGTAGTATTTCGCCCTGTCGTTCTTTCTGTGACGGCAGACGCTTAAGCTCGGATAATCTTCATTAAGGCTCAAACGGATGTAGGGATACGTTTTATCGTCCTTCAAAAGGATGTTGTATTTCGGCGTATGAAGCTTGATAAGTTGGTTTTCAAGCGTGAGCGCTTCCATTTCGGTAGCGCACACGATATAGTCGAAATCGTATGCGTTCGACACCATTTTGGCGGTTTTTATATTGTGCCCGTTTCCCTCGCCGAAATATTGACACACGCGATTTTTGAGCGCCTTTGATTTGCCGATGTATATTATCTTTTCGTTTTTGTCACGGATGATATAAACGCCGGGAGAATACGGCAATTCATTTGCTTTTGACAAAAGATATCCGCGTCTGTCATTCATTGATCGTTCCCCCGTTTTTTCAAAATAAAGCAAAAGGCGACCGCGTAT
>JAGAFQ010000110.1 GCA_017612495.1 Clostridia bacterium | reverse complement strand
TTGAAGCCGGAATCATCGACCCCGCAAAGGTGACGCGCTCTGCCCTTCAGAATGCAGCATCAGTTGCTTCGACCGTTTTGACGACAGAAGCTGCCGTTGCTGAAAAGAAAGAAGACGCCGATGCCGCAAAGGCTGCCGCCAATGCAGCTGCGATGGGCGGTATGGGCGGAATGTATTGATATTCCGAAACATATAACAGAAAATAAACGAGCATAAGGCTCGTTTATTTTTTAACTTGAAATTATGTCGGAAATGGGTATAATATTACTGTAATGAACTTAAAGGCGGCGACAAATTGAAAAAGAAATTTTTCGGCACTTTCAAAAATACGGCTCTTATCGAACAGCCCATCGATATAATGCAAAACGCAAGCTTTGCCGACACTCTTCTCTGCACATCCCTTGATATCGGCAAACAAATGTTAAAAAGCGGCGGCGAGATACATAGAGTTGAAGACACCATAAACCGTATATGCCACGCATACGGGGCTGTTCACGTAGAGGTATTCACCATAACGTCTCTTATCGTTGCATCGGTAAGAATGGAGGACGGCTCCTATTCTTCGCAGGTAAGACGCATATATTCATCTTCAAACAACCTTGCAAAGCTCGAAAGACTTAACCAGATCTCACGTGAAATATGTGAAAACACCCCTCCGCTCGATGAGGTACGCCGGCGCATCTATTCGGCAAAATCAGTTCGTCCCTATCCCATGTGGGTACAGTTTTTGGGCTCCGCTTTGGCGGCAGGCGGCTTTGCCGTATTCTTCGGCGGAAATTGCGCAGACGGCATCGCCGCAGCGCTTATCGGCATTATTTTGATGTTTATCGATATTATTCGACCGTCTGAAATAAATGCAATGTCACACGCAGTCATAAAATCGTTTTTGGCAGGTACTCTTGCATTCGCCATAAGCGACCTTTGCTCATATTTGCAGATCGCTTCGGGCACCGACAAGATCATGATAGGCACGATAATGCTCATGATACCGGGGCTTGCCGTAGGTAACGCGTTGCGAGATCTTCTCTGCGGCGATATAATCGCCGGCACATTGCAGCTGATACAGGCATTGCTTTTGGCAGTTATGATCGCCTTCGGCTTCGCGATCTCAATGCTTTTGTTCGGAGGTGCCGCATAATGTTTGATCTTGAAACGATAACAGCAATAGTAACAGGCACGATAGGAACGGTCGGCTTTGCCATTTTGTTCAATTCTGAAATTCGCCGTTTGCCCTTTGCCGCGCTCGGCGGCTTCATTTCATGTGTTCTTTATTTTTTCTTCATTTCGTTGACAAAAAGCGAATTTGCCGCTAACTTTATCGCCGCTTTCGTGGCAACGACTTATTTTGAGATTTGCGCAAAACGTCTCAAAGCACCGGTAGTGGTATTCTTGATACCCGGTCTTATTCCCCTCGTTCCGGGACGAGCCCTTTATTATACGATGAGCGGCGCGATAGCCAAAAACTTTGACGAATTCTCAAAGAACGGTCTTACTACCCTTTTGGTAGCCGGCGGCATCGCCGGAGGAATAATATTCTCTTCGCTCATTTTTTACGTCAAAAAAAACTACATCGAATTCCGAAAAACCAAATAGGGACGTTCTTAAAGGAGATTTATGCAAAAGTTAAAAAAGCTGTTCGGCGGCATTTCGCTTTCATGGCGAAAAATAATAATATTTGCATTGGCATCAGGTATCTATACAGCCCTCGCCGCAATTATTCCGCAACTCAAAGAAACGTCTTTTCATGCGATAGCCGTAACGTTTGAGGTTTGGATTTTCTTCGGCATCATCATAATAATGAACTCAAAATCGAATATCGATTCGGCTTTAAAATGCTTTGTATTTTTTTTGATAAGCCAGCCGCTCGTATATCTTTTGCAAGCGCCTATAAGTTCCCTCGGTTGGGATTTATTCGGCTATTATAAATATTGGTTTGTATGGACGGTTTTTTGTCTGCCGATGGGCTATATAGGTTACTATATCAAAAAAGATAAATGGTGGGGATATCTTATATTACTGCCGATGATAGCGCTTACTGCAAGCAGTTATTATGAGTATTTATCATATTTTACTTTCTGTTATCCGTATTATTTGCTCATATCCGTATTTTGCGCCGCGGCAATGCTAATATATCCGAACGTGTTGTTCAACAGCAAAAAAATCAAAATTACGGGGACTTTAATAAGCACCGTACTTATTACAGTCATAACGGTCTTTGTGTTTTTGAACCCTTTTAGATATTCCGCTGATATTTTAAGCACTATCGACGGCGAGGATATCACAAAAGACTGCCGTGCCGCACTTGCCGATGAAAAATACGGCGATGTATCGGTCGAATACGTCGAATCGATCGACGCGTATATGGTCCACGGCGATTTCAAGAAAAAAGGCAAGACCGAACTTATTATCGAAACACCAAACGGAGCAACGAAAATATATGATCTTATAATTCAAATGCGCAGTTATGATATAACCGAAAATCAGTCAGAAAGCAGCGATTAGCCAAAATAAACAAAACGCCTGCAAAAGAGTTATATGCTCTTTTGCAGGCGTTTTTCAGTGTAAGGATGATATATTATTCGGTGCGCAACGCAACTACGGGATCTTTCTTTGCTGCGCTTCTTGACGGAATGATTCCGGCAATAAGCGTCAACAAGAGGCTTATCAAAATGAGTATCACTGCGGTTATGATCGGCAGCGATGCGCTTAAAGTCATAATACCGGTCAATTTATGAAGTATCAGGTTGATCGGCAGGCACAAAAGGTACGTAAAGCCGACACCCACAAGACCGGAAGCAAATCCGATTATCATCGTTTCGGCATTGAACATACTCGAAACGTCGCGCTTCGATGCGCCTATCGCGCGCAAAATTCCGATCTCTTTCGTTCTTTCCTGAACGGAAATAAGTGTAATGACGCCGATCATTATCGAAGAAACGACAAGCGAAACCGAAACGAATGCGATAAGCACGTAGGTGATAGCGTCAATGATCGTAGTGATAGACGACATAAGAATTCCTATATAGTCTGTATAGATGATCTTTGAAAGCTCGGGTGCGCCCTCATTATATTCGGCAATGGCATCGACGATATCATCTTTACTTGCAAACGTTGAAGCATAGAGATTTATCGTTGCCGGCATATCAAGATCAACGTATCCGAGCAATGACACATTGGAATCGTAGTTGCCGTTTGAAAACTCAATTACGGAATCATAAAGCTCGGCACCGGTCTTATCGTCGATTTTTGAAAGATAATCGTCTAAAAGATTTGCAAGCTGTTCTTTATCTACACCCACAAGTGTTTTCATAACGCCTGCGGCGTACTCGGCGGAATACTGTTCGGCAAGAGCATTTTTGAAGACCTCGAACACCTCTTCATCACTCATCGACTTGAAGTATGAATAGATCTGTTCTTTATCCATACCCGTTTGAGCGGAATATACATCGACCATCGTTGCTTCGGCACTCGCGCGGTCAACGTTTGCCATATATGAATCAACGTATTTATCTACGTCCGTTTTATCGGGAATTGAAATTATCTTCAAATAGTTTTCGGCTTTTTTCTCGGTATTCATCGAAGATAAGTAAGCCTTGAGCTCCGTCGCTTTTTGAGAGTCATCGACAACATCGGTGTCTTTGAATCGTTTTCCTGTCAAAATATCTACCTTGTCATTTTCGATCTGTGCTTTTATGGCATCGGAATCGTGAGATTTTGACACAACGTATTCGGTCAGCGCTTTCGTATATCCGATAGCTCCGGTCATCATCGCAGATACCGCGTCTTTGTTCTGTCTGATTATGCCGACGACTTTCAGATCGATGCCGTTATCATAAAGATATTTGAGTCCCGCATCGGTATCTCTCAAATCTTTGAAATAGCCGGTCGTTTCATCCTTGACAAAACAGTCGGAATTAAGGATAACGCGGTAAGGACGGGCGCAAATATCCTCAAAAGACCATTTTTCCATATTGAATTCTATTGACGTTGACTGCAAGGAT
>JAGAFQ010000109.1 GCA_017612495.1 Clostridia bacterium | reverse complement strand
ATCGACCATATATTGCCACTACCCCGATAAAGAAACGCTGTTTGAAGCCGCCTTTATGAGTATGGCTGAACTTTTCTGTAAGATGTTCGCTGCCGACTGCTCCTCTTTGGCTGAAGACAGCCGGGAAAAAGCGGTATGCAACCTGTGCAGACGCTATCTCGATTTCTTTTTGGCAAATCCCGACGGAACGCTCTTCTATACGCGCTACCGTCGTTCGGCATACTATACCGATGAGATCCGCGCAAAAGTGGAAAATTACGAACACGGCTATTTTGAAACGACGCTGCAGCTTGCCGATATTTTCGGCTTATCAAAAAAGAACGACTGCGCCGCCGTCGTTTTGAGATTTTTCGTCGAAGCTTTGCTTCTCTATGCCGAACAGCGTTTGCTCGGCAAGGCAGACAAAGAGCATGACGCGCTTGCTTTTTATACCATATACAAAGCATCTTTGGCACTCGAAGAAAAACTGATCGGGCTTGAAGATGAGAAAAACTGAAAATTATCTAAAAAAGGTTTCCGCATAACGTGACGGGTTGATAAGGCAGTTTTTTGCGTAAAAATGCACCTGCTGAGAAGGAAATGATCCTTTTCAGCAGGTGTTCCTTATTGCGCGTCTCATACCGTTGCAAGCAGGGAAAATATCTATATCTTCCGAATGAAGTCGCTGACGCTAATGAAGTCACTCGCTTTGCTCGTTAATGAAGACGGTGCTTTGCACCTAATGAAGCGAAGACGCCCTCATTTCTTCTGTTCTCCCATTTTCATTTCTCCACCCGCGAAGCGTCTTCATTCCTTCATTAGCCCATTAGGGCGTCTTCATTTTCGGCGCGTGACGGCAATGCTTCAAAAAACATCCCTATCAACACGCGACGAATGCGGAAACCTTTTTTTATTTGCTTCTTGAATATCCGCGCGCATAGTGGAAGATCGACGGGTCGGCGGGTATATCGCCCAAGATCTCGCTGACGGTGACGAATTTATATCCGTCGGCAGTCAAGATATCCACAGCCTCGCAGAATGCGTCAACGCTGTTTTGGTAGATGCAGTGCATAAGCACTATCGCGCCGTCATAGCAATCGCGCTTTATGTTGGCAACGATCTGCTCAGCACCGTTTTCATCTTTTTTATATTTCCAGTCTTCTGTATCGACCGACCACTTGACAACGGTCATCGGCTCGCTTGCAAACACCTGCTTTGCCAAATCGTGATCGAGATTTCCGTAAGGCGCTCTGAAAAGCTTCGGTCTTGCGCCCATCGCTTTTTCTATAAGATCGTTTGCTTTTTTGACTTCCGAGATCTGCTCCGCCACGGTCATATTGTAGAAATTCGGGTGACCGACCGAGTGAGAGCCGATCTCCATACCGGCTTCATACGCATCGTGTATCGCCTTTGAGTTTTTATCATTCAGCGTCGATGCAAGTACAAAGAACGTGCATTTGCCGTCCACCGTTTTCAATTTTTCTACTATCTTGTTCACCTTTTCGCCGCTCGCGTCGGGCCCGTCGTCAAAGGTGAATGCGATAAGCTTTTTACCGTCGTATTCCACGGGTTTTTGACTCGATGCGGGTGTTTGAGTATCGCTCGATTGTTTGTCACTTGTCGGTATGTCACTTGTCGGTGTATCGCTTTGCGGTGCATCATCGCTTGACGGTGTATCGCTTGACGGTATGTCGCTTGACGACTGCAAAGGGTCGCTGTCGAAGGGCACATTATCGTTTAGCTTTTTGACCATAACGATGAGCAGCGTTGCCAAGAGCGCAAGCACCAAAAACAAAATGACGATGGATGCAAAAAGCTGTCCCGATGAGTTTTTTTTGATTTTTCTGAGTTTTGCCATTGTTTTACCTCTGATTTTTTTGCTGCAAGGATAAGACGCCGATTTCAGAAAAAAACGTTTCGCTTACAATCAAAAAAGCCACGACTGAATAAGTCATGGCTTTTTATCGGCAAATGATTATTTCGCGGTATTCTTGAACTGAGAAAGAATATCGTCGACAAATTTGTCGGTTTCTTCAGCCTTTACCTCGGGGGCATCGACTTTTTCTGCAGTTTTCTCTTGCTTTCTGTTATCCTTGTTAAAGCCGGTGGCGATAACGGTCACGCGCATTTCGTCTTCGAGTGTTTCATCGAATGCGATACCCCAAATAATGGTAGCATCGGGAGATGCTTCATTGGAAATAAGGGTGGATGCAACGTCGACCTCATCGAGTCCGATATCGGGAGAAGCGGTCATATTGATAATGATGCCGTGCGCTCCGCTGATAGTGGTTTCGAGAAGAGGACTTGAAATTGCGGCTTTCGCTGCTCTTTCTGCCTTGTCTTTGCCCTGTGCCGAGCCAACACCCATGTGTGCAAGACCTGCATCTTTCATAACTGCGGTAACGTCTGCAAAGTCAAGGTTGACGGCAGCGGTCACGTTGATGAGTTCGCAGGTGCTCTGTACGCCGCGGCGAAGAACGTCGTCAGCAACTTCAAAAGCATTGAGAAGAGTGATTCTTGTATCTGAAACCTGTTTGAGTCTTTCATTGGGGATGATGATAAGCGAGTCAACGCTTTCGGCGAGTTTTGCAATACCTGCTTCGGCGTGCATCATTCTCGTCTTGCCTTCAAAGAGGAAAGGTTTTGTAACGATGCCGATAGTAAGAATGCCCATTTCGCGGGAAGCTTTTGCAATAACGGGAGCAGCACCCGTACCGGTTCCGCCGCCCATACCGCTTGTGATGAATACCATATCGGCACCCTGCAAAGCGGCTTTGATCTCATCAAGACTTTCTTCGGCAGCTGCCGCACCTATTTCGGGGTTAGCGCCTGCGCCCTTGCCGTGAGTGGTCTTATCGCCGATGGTAATCTTGTTCTGTGCGAGCGCACGGTTGAGCACCTGCTGATCGGTATTGATAGCAATGAATTCAACGCCCTTGACGTTGGCCTGGATCATGCGGTTTATGGCATTGTTACCGCCGCCGCCGATACCGATTACTTTAATATTTACTACGCTGTCGTTTTCATTCTTTTCGATTTCGAATGGCATTGTGTTATTCCTCCGTAATTCTAAAATTCAAAAATATTTTTTAATAATTAGTTTTTGCGGTTCT
>JAGAFQ010000108.1 GCA_017612495.1 Clostridia bacterium | reverse complement strand
CGGCGACGGCGCAAAACGGCGGCAAGATCACCGCCGCCACCGACCTTGATCCCGCTATATTCAAAGAATATGAATATTCTTTCGATTCCTCGGCATACGACAACAAGGTATATTACGGCTTCGGAAAAGCCGATAAGAACGAAGAATTGCGTTTCGGTCCCAACATCGCCGACTGGCCGTCTCAAATACCGCTCGAAAACGATATTTTGATAAAGATCGCTTCGGTCATCAAAGACCCCGTCACAACGACCGATGAGCTTATCCCCTCGGGTGAGACCTCGTCATACCGTTCCAACCCCGAAAAGCTTTCGGAGTTCGCCCTCTCGCGCAAAGATCCCCTCTATGTCGGCAGAGCAAAGGATATCCGCAAAAAAGAGACTCTGCGCAGAGAAAAAGGCGAATTTGACTTGAGTATTTTTGAGCGCATCGAAAATCTCTCGGGCAAAAAATACGACGGCAAAGCCGTCGAGATCGGCTCCGCGGTATTTGCCTATAAGCCCGGTGACGGCAGTGCCCGTGAGCAGGCGGCATCGTGCCAGAGAGTGCTCGGCGGAATTGCCAACATCGCCCTTGAATATGCGACAAAGCGCTATCGCAGCAACCTTATAAATTGGGGCATGATACCCTTTACGGTAAAGCGCGATCCCGATTTTGAAAACGGCGACTGCCTTTTTGTGCCGAATATCAAAGAGGCGATAAAAAACAAAGATAAGACGATTTGCGCTTATCTTATCGGCGAAAAAGGCGACAGAAAAATAACGCTCGATCTGCCGGAACTCACCGACGACGAGCGCGACATCATCACCTGCGGCTGCCTTATCAACTATTACAACAAGCACTGATTTTCATATGAGCATAAAAAAACACCGCCGAGGCGGTGTTTTTTTATGTAGATCAAATTGCGTATTTCTGCGCGTATTTTTGATAATCCTCTTTGAATTTGCCGTCGTCGAGTTTCATATGGCTCAAAGACTCGTGCAAATTGAGGTTGTCCTGCGCCATATCCATCTCGCATCCGGCGATATTGGAGCAGTGATCGGCAACTCTTTCGAGGTTAGTGAGCATATCGGACCAGATAAAGCCGACCTCTATGGTACATTCTCCCTTTTGCAAACGGTCGATGTGGCGTGTGCGCAGTTCCTCTTTCAAATCGTCTATGACCTGTTCGAGCGGCTCAACGAGCGATGCGCTCTCTACCGTTTCGCTCTCGAATGATGCAAGCGTCAAATCGAGTATCTCCGATACGGCGCTCGTCAAAACGGCAAGGTCGCGTTTTGCATCGTCGGTGAACGAATACTTTTTATCGTTTGCCTCTTCAATGGATTCGAGGATGTTGACGGAATGGTCTGAAATTCTTTCAAAGTCGCCTATCAAGTGAAGCATTTTCGTCGCTTCGCGGCTGTCGCCCGAAGAAAGTCCCTGGGCTGAAAGCTTTACAAGATAGCTGCCGAGAGCATCTTCGAATTTATCTACCTCGCCCTCTTCCTCTCTTATCTCACTTGCCAAAGCGGGATCGTAGTTATAGATGAGGCCGAGCGATTTTTTCATGGAGCCTATCGAAAGCTTTGCCATATCGGAAATGACCGCTTTTGATCTTACCAAAGCGGCAGGGGGAGTTACGAGCAGGCGTTCATCAAGCAAAACGGCGTTCTTGTCTTCGCCCTTGTCGGGTACGAGAAGGTAGGCAAGCTTTACAAGGAGCTTGTTTGCGGGCATAAGGATCATAAGCGCGATGATCTTGAAAACGGTGTGAATTATCGCGATGATGAGCGGATTCGTCGCCGTTTTCGCAAGTGCCTCGAACATGGGCACCGTCGATTCGAGTATATACCAGATAGGCAAAAGGATTATCGTTGCTATCACGTTGAACGAAAGGTGGATGATTGCCGCACGGCGCGCGTTTTTGCCGGCGCCGATACAAGAGAGCATCGCCGTGACGCAGGTGCCGATGTTCTGACCCATAATGATCGGAACGGCAGATGCGCAGGTGATCTTGCCCGTCAATGAAAGAGCCTGCAAGATACCGACCGATGCGCCCGAAGACTGAATGATCGCAGTGACTGTAAGACCTGCCAAAACACCGATTATGGGGTTTGAGAACATAGTGAACAGACTGCCGAACGCGGGATCATCGGCAAGTCCCGATACCGAGCCGCTCATTGCCTCCATGCCGAACATCAAAACCGAAAAGCCGAGCAATATCGCGCCGATATCTTTTTTCTTCTGACTTTTGACGAACATAAAAAGCACAATGCCGATGAGTGCCAAAACGGGAGTGAACGAAGACGGCTTAAAGATCTCAAGCCAGCCTGCGCCCGAAATTCCGCTCGTTGAAAGCAGCCACGATGTGACGGATGCGCCGAGGTTTGCACCCATAATGACTCCGACAGACTGCGAAAGCGTCATAATGCCGGAGTTTACAAAGCCGACGACCATAACGGTCGTTGCCGATGACGACTGAATGACGACTGTAACGATAAGGCCAAGCACAAAGCCCTTTACGGGATTGCCTGTCATATTTCCGAGTATCGTTTTCAGCCTTGAGCCCGCGCTCTTTTCAAGAGAAGAGCTCATTGTTGACATACCGAATAAAAAGAGACAAAGTCCGCCGATGAGGGCGAGTATTTCAGAAATTCCCATTTGATTTCCTTTCTTTTGTGACCTACACAAAAATTTATACATACACATACATTTTCAAATTCTCACAAACTAATGATATCACACATGTTTGTCAATATCAATACCAAAGACAAGAAAAAAGCCGTCCTGTCGGACGGCTTTTTATGTTTTTTATATCAATATGACATCGGAGCATCTGCGATGGGATACTGCGCTATCACGTCTTCGTTGACCGTGAGTTCGTCAAAGATATATTGTATCTTTTGACTGTATTTTGCAGACGCAACGAGAGTATCAAGAGAAGCGAGAACGCTCTTCGTATATTCTTCGTCTTTGAGCGCCGCGGTATCAAGCTCAAGTCTCTTGATGATATGCACGCCGTAATTTTCTTCTGCCATTGCGACGTCACCTACGTCGATGGCAAATGCGGTCTCGGTGAAGTTCTGCGGATAGCCCGTATCTTCTGCCAAAATATAACCGTAAGCCATCTTTCTGTCTTCGTCGGGGATATCGTCGTTATATTCAGCCTTCATCTCTTCAAAGCTTGCTTCGCCGTTTTTGATCTTATTATAAACGTCTTCGGCAAGAGCCTTCTTCTCTGCCGCCGTCGCTTCGTCAAGCTCTTTATATGCGACCTCTCCGTTTTCGTCGTAGGTGTATTTTCCGTCTTCGTCAAGGATGTATTCAACGGTGGTGTTGATAAGGATATGGTCGACGGCGCGGTAGTTTTCGGTAAAGTATTTTACCGTTTCTTCTTCGGTTATGGGCTCGATGCCTTCAAGTCCGTAATCTTCATCGCCGTAAAGATAAGCATAAACATAGTTTACCTTTTCGCTGATGGTATAGAACTGTTCAAGCTCGTTGACGTTGAGATCGACCTTTGCCAGAGCCTCGTTGAGAGCCGCTCTGCTGCCGCTGTTCTGTATCTCGTTATCAAGCGTTTCGGCAACGTTGTTGAGTGCCTCCTCGGGCAGAGTCAAATGATAGACCTCATCGAAAAGATACCAGCCTGCAAGATACGTTCTTGCGATATCTATGATCTTGCCCGTCAAGATCTCGCCGATGGTCGCGCTTTCATCTCCGCTCGTGAGTACGCGCTCATAGTATTCGGGAGTGTTATCTCCGCTGTAAACGACAAGGAAATAATTCTTATATTGACCGAGCAAGAAGCGATACATGCCCCTTGTGAGTTCATATCCGCGATAGCTCATAACAACGTTGTTTTCTTCTTGCTTTTTGCAGCCGCAAAATGCGCAAAGGCACATAATGAGTGCGATGACAAACGCCAAGATGCGCGTTAAAATATGCTTTTTCATCTGTTTTGTTCTCCTTTTGAACATATTACTCCGTCATTATACACGAAAAATACGCTCTTGTCTATCCTTATTGTTTATTTTGTAAAGTCAGCAGTTCTTCAGACAGCTTTTCACAAAGATCAAGAGCCGAGAAAGCAGGCAAAAGACGAAGCGATATAAACGGCTTTGCCGTGTTTGCCGCGATCTTCATATTCGGAAATTTTTCAGATACCTCCGACCAAAGTTTCAAATCAAATCTTTCGGGACGCAAAATGACTTCGTTTTCCTTTTGCTCCACGCTCAAAATGCCGAGATTTGAGAAGTTCGCCCTGATATATGAGATCCTGACAAGGTTAAGCACCGCCCTCGGCATCTCGCCGTAGCGGTCGCATATCTCGTCGCACACGTCGTCAAAATCAGACGTGTTCTCAATGGATGCGATCCTTTTATAGGTCTCTATTCGCATCGCCTCCGCCGAAATATATTTCTTCGGAATATAAGCGTCGCATCTGAAATCGACCGAGCAGTCGGTCTTTATCTTGACCTCTTCGCCCTTTTCTTCGAGTATCGCCTCGTTCAGGATCTTTATATATAAGTCGTATCCGACACTTTCCATGTGGCCGTGCTGTTCACTGCCCAAAACGTTGCCTGCCCCGCGTATTTCCAAGTCGCGCATGGCTATCTTGAAGCCCGCGCCGAACTCGGTGTAATCGCGTATCGCCTGCAAGCGCTTTGTGGCGATCTCAGATAACACCTTTTGCGGCGGATAAGTAAAATATGCGTATGCGCGCCTTGCGCTTCTGCCTATCCTGCCCCTTATCTGGTGGAGCTGTGAAAGTCCCATTCGGTCGGAATTTTCAATAATGAGAGTGTTGGCATTGGGCACGTCGACACCCGTTTCGATGATCGTCGTCGAAACGAGGATGTCTATCTCACCCATGACCATCTGCTGCCAAATATCCGAAAGCTCCTCTTTATCGAGCTTTCCGTGCGCGACTCCGATCTTCGCCTCGGGTATCTTTTCGGATATGCGCTTTGCGGCGGCATATATCGTTTCGACGTTATTGTGAAGATAAAATACCTGTCCTCCGCGGCGAAGTTCTTTTCTTATCGCCTCGGTGATTATCACGTCGTCGTATTCGAGCACATAGCTCTGAACGGGCACTCTGTCTTCGGGCGCTTCGTCAAGAATGCTCATATCGCGTATGCCGCTCATCGCCATATTGAGCGTGCGCGGTATGGGCGTTGCCGAAAGGGTGAGCACGTCGACATTATGCGCGATCTGTTTGAGTTTTTCTTTTTGCGCAACACCGAAGCGTTGTTCCTCGTCGATTATGACAAGACCGAGATCTGAAAACTTGACGTCCTCTGAAATTATGCGGTGAGTGCCGATAAGGATATCGATATCTCCCTCTCTTAAACGCTTTAAGATATCCGCCTGCGCTTTGTTCGTTTGAAAACGCAGCATTACCTCGACTCTGACACCGAACGCTTTCATTCTCGCCAAAAGCGTCTGGTGGTGCTGCATTGCCAAGATCGTCGTCGGAACGAGAAGCGCCACCTGCTTGCCGCCCAAGACCGCCTTGAACGCGGCGCGCATCGCCACCTCTGTTTTTCCGAAGCCGACGTCTCCGCAAAGAAGACGGTCCATGGGAGCGCTCATTTCCATATCCGCCTTGATCTCAGATGCGGATTTAAGCTGTCCCTCTGTTTCTTCATATTCAAACGACGATTCAAACTCGCGCATAAAATCGTCATCTTTTTGAAAGGCGTGTCCCTCTTTGCGCATCCTCTCGGCATAGAGCGCGATAAGCTCCTTTGCCATTGCGTGCGCGGCGCTCTTGACCTTTTCGGTGGTCCTTTTCCACTCCGCGCCGCCCATTTTTGAAAGCTTCAGTCTGCCGTTTTCAGCCGCGGCGCCGATATATTTCGAGATGGCGTCGAGCTGATCGCAGGGGATAAAGAGCGTATCCGAGCCGGCATAGGAGATCTTGATATAGTCGCGCGAATTGCCGAAAATATCGACGATGTTTTTGATGCCCTCATATCTGCCGATGCCGTGCGCGCGGTGAACGACGTAATCGCCGACATTCAGATCGGAATATGATAATATCTGTGTTTTTACGTCCTTTTTGCGACGCGCGCGGTTGCGCTTTTGAACGATGCCTCCGAGGGCCGCGCTCACATCAAAGAGCGATATGCAGACAAAATGCTGTTTTGTAAGTTCAAAGCCGCAAAGGTTCGTGCCGTATGTCAATATCGGAACTCCCGGCATCATACTTTCATATCCGAATTCCGTATTCTTTCGCGTCTCGGATGGGATATGGTTATCAAACATGAGCTTTTGCAGAGTTTTTGCCGCCGTTTCGGTCTCGCACAAGATAAGGATCCTGCTTTTTGAATTCATATATGCCGAAAGATCGGAGAAAAGCAGCTCGTAATTCTGACCTATCGCAGGTATATAGCGGCACGAAAACGGAAAGATGCCCGAAAGTTTGCCCGAATAAGCGCCGTTTGTGAACGCCTCGCAGATAACGCAGGCGCGATCTTGCAAAAACGCATCGAGATCGGACTTTGTCTTTGCAAAGTCGGCATATTTGCCGTCGATCTCACCCTTTTGCAAAAGCGATTCGACAGTCTCCGAGAGCTGCCATTCATAGCCCTCTGCCCTCTCGGTGCATGCCTTGTATTCGTTTATCTGAATATAGCAATCTTTGTCAAAATAATCCAAAAGCGATGCCTTTTGCGGATAGATAAACGAGATATATTTATCTTGAAAATTCACGTCGATGCCGCATTCGAGCGACTCCGCCTCCGAATGAAGACGGGCGACCGATTCGGCGTCTTTCGCTTTTTTCGCAAGTTTTCTTATATGCTCGCAAAGCTCCCTTTTGCAGTTTTGGTCCTGTAAGACCTCTCTTGCGGGAGTTACCGTGATCTCTTTTACGTTCTCGATGCGGCGCTGCGTCATCACGTCAAAAATCGAGATCTGGTCTATCTCATTATCGAAAAATTCTATTCTGTAAGGATTTTTGCAGCTCGGCGAATATATATCGACTATGTAGCCGCGGCGCGAGAACTGACCGACACCGTTTACCATATCTTCGCGTGTGTATCCCGCCAAAATGAGCTTTGTCAGTAATTCTTCTATTTCGACCGTCTGACCGAATTCGAGAGTAAAGCTGTTTTTTTTGAGCACCTCTTTGGGCATCGTGTAGCCGAGCGCGGCATCCGATGTTGCAACGACAAGATACGGCTCCGAAAACGCATCGGCGGAAAGTGCCGATAACACGCGTAGCCTCTCATGCTCATAGTCATGGGAGGCTGTAATGTTATAAAATCCGAAATCGCGCAGCGGAAAGTGGGCACATCTTATGCCGAAAGCTTCCATGGCATCGCAAAGACGGGTTATTTCTCTTTCTTCGGGGATTATCAAAAGCGACGGTTTCTTTGTCTTTTCAAAATTTTCCAAGACCGAAAGCGCCGAAAACGCTTCCTTTGAGCCTTGTGAAAGTCCCGTCACAAGGCTCGGCGCTTTGTCTTTCGTATCTGCCGTCTCCTTTGAAAACGCCTCATATTCGGCACTGTTTTTCAGCGCCGACAAAATAATGTTCTGTTTTTTCATCTGTTGTATTTATTCATCGCTTCTTCGTATTTGCCCTGCAAAATAAGCTCGACCGCCGCACATACGTTTATAAGCCCTTCGTCGAAAACCTTTTTGTCATCGCCCGTTATCTTGCCCAGCACGAAATCTGCCAGATCATAGTCGGGATGAGGCTTTTTGCCGACACCGATCTTGATGCGGCAAAAATTTTCGCTGCCTATTTTTGCGGTGATATCGCGCAGACCGTTGTGCCCCCCGTGCGAGCCTTTCATTCTTATTCTCATTTTGCCGACGTCGAATGAAACGTCATCGCAAAGAACGATTATGTTTTCGGGCGGGATCTTATAAAACGACGCGGCAGGCCATACCGCATCCCCCGAAAGATTCATATAGGTCTGCGGCTTCATCAAAAGCACGCCGTGTCCCGCAATTTCACATTCGCCGCAAAGCGCGTTATACTTTGCGCTCATGACCTTTGCACCGTATTTTTCGGCTATCACGTCAAGCGCCGCAAAGCCGGCATTGTGTCTTGTGCCGTCATACTTTGCGCCCGTGTTGCCGAGTCCCACGCAAAGATGCGTGATCTTTGCTTTCGGCGCTGTCGATGATCTTTTTGCTTCTATCGTCTTAAATAAATCAAATACCGACAAGGTCGTTTCCTCTTGCTCTTCTTATTTTTTTACTCTGTCTCTGTTGCGCTCGACCCAGCCGTCTATATTGGTCTGCTTCTGACGGGCGATGCCCAGAGCGTTCGGCAAAACGTCTTCGGTGATGGTGGAGCCTGCGGCGATGTATGAATCGTTGCCGAGGCAAACGGGTGCGACAAGGTTTGCGTTGCAGCCGACGAAAACGTCGTCTCCCACAGTCGTGCGCGCCTTCGTTTTGCCGTTGTAGTTAGATGTGACGACGCCGCAGCCGAAGTTTACGCGCTCACCGACGTCGGAATCTCCGATATAGGTGAGGTGAGAGGCGTGCGTATCACGGCCGAGCGTTGAATTCTTTATCTCAACAAAGTCGCCGATCTTGACGCCCGACTTTATCACACAATTAGGACGTATCTGCGCAAACGGACCTATCTTGACGTTATCGCCTATGACAGATTCCGTCACCTTTGTTGAAATGAGCGCAGTGCCGCTTCCGACTTCGGCGGCGCTCAAAACGGTCATGGGGCCTATATCGCAGTTTTGACCTATTTTGCACTTGCCGTCGATCTCACAGCAAGCGCGAATGAGCGTACCTTTGCCTATCTTTGCAAAGGGAGAAACGACGGAATCGAAGGTTTGAAAGTCAACGCCCTTTTCGATAAAGTCGAAAATGACCTTTTTGCGGAATTCGTCTGCCGCCGAAAAATAATCGGAGCGGCTTTTTATATCGCCCAAAAACGACAGATCTTTTCCGTTGCCGAATTTTTCAGAAAGAACAGAAAGTTTTTCGCAGCACAAAAGTGTGTTTTCGTCAATACCCGGTATTCCGGTTTTGAAATCAGACATTTTTCTCCTCCTCATAAGTCGCCATCAAGCTGATATTTTCGTTTATCTCGATTTTATCTCCGCCGCAAAAGATTTTTCCGTCATCCTCGTTTTCTTCGTGATTCAAACGGTGCAGCCGCCAGCCGATGAAACGCTTGTTTTCTTTTTGCGGCACGCTGTCTGTGACCGTCACTATATCGCCGTCTTTATATGTTTTTCCGTCGGCAAAGTTTTCGCAGCAAAGATAAGTCACGGTGTATGACGGATAAACCGTATCGGTTTTTCCGACGGTGATATGCCAGGGCTTTGATATATTGCCCGCCGCATCGCGGACGTATATGTCGTAATCGCCGTATTTGACGCAGACTATCTGCGTATTCGATATTTTTATTTCAAAATCCGTGTTGACATCGGGCATCGGCGCCCCGTGAGGGACTGCGGCGATACCGCAAACGCCCGTTTCGCCGAAAGCGGAGGATGTAAGAGGCACATCGGGCTCATACGCGAAATAGCGCAGTTTTCTCGTGCCGTATTCATCTCTTGCATAGACTCTTATATATTTGGTGTCCGGAGCATATTTGTGCTCAACGATGCTGACACCGGCAATATAGGGGGCTGTATTGTCAAATATCGACTTTTCAAAAGTGGGCTTTGAAAAATCAAAGGGGACCGTATAGCCCGCAAAGTCGTCATCGAGCACACCGTCGGCTATTCTCAACACGAAAAGTCTGTCATAATATTTGCTGTTGACACACTCGATCGGCACCTCGGCGACAAAGCACGACTGTATTCTGCCGTCTTCTGCCAAAACGGGATTTGACGAGGCGTGGATGAGACACTCGTTTTCAGAGGCGAACATGATGTGTCCGAGCCCTGTTTCCTCGTTTCTGCCGATGATTATATCGCCGACTTCCAGCTTTGAAAGATCGTCTTTCAGCGCTTCATAGACCGATACCTTTTCATCGAACGATTTTGATATCGGAATATCGAAAAGCCGCGTCGCTTTTCTTGAGCCGGATGTCAATATTTCGGTGTTCGCCATCGCCGAATACGTCATGGTCTGCCACTGATGCACCATGTGCATACGCGACGTATTGAATCTGATGCCGAAAACATATTTATATATGAACTCTATAAAGCAGGTGCAGTCGAGAACGAAATAATCGCCCTCTTTGAAATAGCCGCCCGTCTTGGCATCCTCGTTGTAAGCATCGAGTGAGTCATAGCCCTCTTTCGGCGCCATGACAATTATTCTGCGGCGCTTGTCCTTGGAGCCCACGTAGCTTTCGCTTGCGTGGCAAAGCTTTCCCGCTACGGTGTTATACATGGCATCCCAACCGTAGTGGAGCATATAAGCCGCACTTCCGTCGGATATGAATTTTCTCGCGAATTCCAAAAGACTTGTCTTTTGAGCGGGTGTCAGAGCCGCCGAGGCAGGCAACGCAAAAAACGCCGCAACTATGGCGACGGGCAAAATATAACGAAGTTTTTTCATATCATACCTCCGGCGATATCTATACACCATAATTGTATCACCCGATATGATAATTTGCAAGTATTTCAAGCCATACAAAGGCAAAAAATGTATATGCAAAATGCCAGAGAATAGTGCGAAAATTCCCCTTGCAAAAGCAATAAGACCAAAAACGCCGCCGCGCATAAAATAAAAAATATTCTCTCTGCGGCACGGCAGACGGCATAGCCTTTTTCCAAGCCGAATTTGTCGCATAAAAGAGAATACAAAAGCTTGCCGCCGTCAAGAGCCGATACGGGCAAAAGGTTTACCGCGGCGAGGATGAGCGACGAAAAGAAGAAAAAGATAAGATCGGTTTTGAAAATGCGCATCATAAGAAGCGCCGCAAAACAGCAAATGAGATTTGCCCCCGCGCCGAAGAACATAATAAACGCCTCTTTTTTATAAGAGACGGTGCCGTAAAACGAGATCTTCGCGCCGAAAGGCATAAAGGTCATCGACATATTTTTGCAGCCGCAGATAAGGGCAGCCGCAATGTGCCCGCACTCGTGCAAAACGGCGCACAAAAAGATTTCGGCGCAAAAATTGCCCGAAAGGAGCAAAAATACATCCGCAACGATCGCCCAAAAGGATATATAGACGTTCGGCAAGATGCGATAATATCTGTCTTTAAGAAAAGATCTTGCCGTCTTGTTCATAGTCGTTGCCGAAGAAAAATGCCAGCGCCGCCCCGTTTTCTTTCATTTCCGAAAAAGATGCGTGTATTTTTGAAACGGCGCCCGAAAATTCGTCTTGCTCATTGTCTGCGGTCATTTTATAAGCGCAAAGCAGCAAAGCAAAGATCAAGACGAACACCGCGCCGCCGTATTTGGTCTTTTTTTGCGTTTTCTCGTGTAATACCGAATTTGAAAAGCGGCATTTTTTGACGCTTTTCCACGGTTTCAAGCGGACTTTCACATTATCACCCCGTATTCTATATGTGAAAATCCCCTCTCGTATTCGCATTTTTGAAGAAATCGAACACTTTTGAAAACACGGCAAAAAGTATGGGGAAAGCGATCATTCCGAAAACGCCGAAAAGGGCATATCCCAAAGACACGGCAATAAGCACGACGGGAGTTGAAACGCCGATGATCCTGCCGACCATTTTAGGCTCTATTATCTGTCTTACGGCGGTTATTGCGATATATAAAAGAAAAAGTCCCGCGCCGCGATAAATATCGCCGAGGATGAGCGACACCGCGGCATAGGGTATTAACACAAAGCCGACGCCAAGCACAGGCAGAATATCGATAAAGGCACAAAAAAGCGATACCACCGCGGCATAGGGCACGCGCAAGATCGCCGTGCCTATAAGAAGCTCGCAAAAAGTCAGAAAGAATATCAAAACGTATGCTTTTATATAAGATCTTCCCTTGCGCTTTGCCGAGTGAAAAGCAAGCGGACCGAAAATTTTTGATGCAATATCGGAGATCGCTCGGCAGATCTTATCAAAATCGGCGCAAAAACAGACGCTTGACACCGTAAACATCACAAAAAACAAAAAAAGCTGCGGCAAAGATACGACGATGCCCGACAAAAACGTTGACGCTTTCCCGGCTACAGCCTCTGCAAAAGACGACAGCATATTCGAGAAATAGTCGTTGATCTTTTGCGACACCGTCGGTTCAAGTCCTATCTTTTTGCCTATCATCTCGCCGAAAGAAAAAACACCGTCAACTATTTTTTGCAGCGTACCTTCGCTTGATAAATATATCAAAAAGTCCCTTGCCTCAAAAATCAGCCGCTTGCCGAAAGAATAGATAAGATATCCGCCGAGGAGGATGAACGAAAACACCGATACGATCGACGAAAACATCCGTGAAAAATGCAGTTTTTGCCTTAAAAAACGGCAGGGGACAGACAAAACAAAAGCGAGCAAAAGCGCCAGACCGAACGGCAAAAGCGGCACAAGCAAAAATTTGAAAAAGACGTATAAAAAGCCGCATATCAGCACTATATAGGCGCAGATGACCAAAATTTTGACCCAAAGCTTTTTCGGCAAAAGTTCCATATCTTCTCTATCCCCTTTTGAAATCATCTTAATTGATTATACGGCAAAACGTATGATTTCATACAGGCATAAAAAAACACAGCGATAATTGCTTATCGCTGTGCTTTTTGCAAAAACTTTATTTTCTCGTGCATTCCTCGCACTTTATATCGAACATATCGTCAACGGCATGATGCAAAAGATGCGCTATGTTCGTGTCGGCAAGCGTATAATAAGTCTCTTTTCCGTCACGGCGCGCGCGAATGATGCCCGCCTGGCGCAAAACGCGCAAATGATGCGATACCGCGGGGGCACTCATATCTATTGCCGCCGCGATGTTGCACACACATTCTTCTGAATGAAAAAGCAGCACTAAAATTTTAAGTCTCGTCGCGTCGTTTATAAGACCGAAGACGTCGGCGACGTTTGAAAAGACTTCATTTGACGGCATCTTTTCAAGTATATGATTTATTCCCTTGCCGTGATCGTGAGGCAATACGATGTGATTTTCCATTTCAAACTCCCCAAT
>JAGAFQ010000107.1 GCA_017612495.1 Clostridia bacterium | reverse complement strand
TCTCCTTTCTGTAATAGTAGTCGTAGCCATAGTAATGATCCTTATCTATTCTCTTATGAATAGAGATCTGATTTTCTCATTTGATGAAAAGTTCACAAAAGTCGCCAATAACGACCGAGAGGTATATAAGTATCAGCGATGGGAAGATTACGGTTATCTTGATTATGTCAACTATAATGATTACTTAAAAGACCTTGTTAAATCCGGTGAGATCACCGAAGACCAAAGAGCAAATGCTGTCAATATCCAGACACAACAAGAAAAAGACAGCAATTTCGTTAAAGAATACACTAAAAAATTTACAGAATATTATAAATCTCTGGGATATAAAGTCATTCGTCGTGATGCCGTAACAATAGGCGGCAAGATCGCAAACGGCGGCAAACAGCAGCTTTTTGCATACAAAGATATCCCTCTTGTTACCCGTATGCTCAAATACTTTACGGGATTTTTCAGCATTGACAATATTCATAGCGTAAAAGAGGATATTTCCGACAGGGGACTCTCTTTTACTCTCCGCGATCCCGTTTACGGCGGCGAGAAATTCTCACCTGCCATCATCGGCAACGGAACGCAGCATAAATATTTGCTGTACTTTGATTCACAGTTCCCCTATATTCATCAAAATCTTTTCACAATACAACTCGGCAAGAGTTATACCATCAATACCGGTGTCGACGTTTTCGATACGATGATGAACTCGCAGGGCACATATAAGTCCTCAACGATTTATTATCCCACAGGTGTTGTCGAAAACAGCGCAGACGATCTGCATTCCGCGACCTACATCGCAGGCTCGCGCGCGCTCAGCGATCTCAACATTCGCCTTTTTGAAGACGACTATACGAATGTTCGCACAACAAAGAACAATATGTCAAAGACCGGATATTCCTTTGTCATCGGTATCATCTCGGTAGTTATGGCATACATCATCGGTATTCCGCTCGGCATCTTGATGGCGCTCAAAAAGGATAAGCTCATCGATAAGATCGGCACGGTTTATATCGTCTTTATCATTGCCGTTCCTTCTTTGGCATATATCTTCCTTTTCAAAGCCATCGGCGGAAAACTCGGCTTGCCGACCACGTTCTTGATGGATTCGAGAAGCAAGCTTATGTTTGTGCTTCCTATCGTATCTCTGGCACTTCCGTCCATCGCCAATTTGATGAAATGGATCCGCCGTTATATGATAGACCAGATGAACTCCGACTATGTAAAATTCGCTCGTTCGGGCGGTCTTACCGAGGGGGAGATCTTCTCGAAGCATATCCTTAAAAATGCGGCAATCCCGATAGTACACGGAATTCCCGGCAGTGTGCTCGGCTCTCTTGTCGGCGCCATCATCACCGAACGCGTTTACGTAGTCCCGGGTGCCGGCAACCTTTTGACCGAAGCTATCAACAAATACGATAACGGCGTTATTGTCGGCGTGTCGCTTTTCTATGCGCTTCTTTCGGTCGTCTCGATAATCCTCGGCGACTTGCTTATGTCCTTAGTGGATCCGAGAATTTCATTCTCTTCGAAGGGTAGGTGACAATAATGGAAAACAAAGAACTCGTTTCATTGGAAGAATTCGGTTTATCTGACGAGGAATTGTTCTCTACATACAATCACGACACCCTCGACTCAGAGAAGATCACGGCACCGAGATATTCTTATTGGCATTCGGTTTTCCGCGTGTTCTTTAAGAAAAAAATGAACATTATTTTGCTCACCGTTTTGGCGATCCTTATTGCATTTACGTTTATCTATCCGGTAATAGCGGGATATGACAGATATGCAAACCTTATGGATCCCAACTCAAAGCACCTGACTCCCGCAAAGGCGTTCAAGTATTTCGGCGCAAGCATCCATTGGATCTTGGGCTCGGGCGCTTCGGGCCAGTCTACCTTTGACGCCATCTGGTACGGCTCACGCATATCCATTTCTTTGGCGCTCATCTGCGCCGCCATCAATATGACCATCGGCGTTTTGATCGGTGCTGTATGGGGCTTCTCAAAGAAAGTGGATATCATTATGACGGAAGTTTACAACATCATTGCAAACGTACCGTATATTTTGCTTATTTCCGTGCTTGTCCTTATTATGTCGGCAAGTTTTTGGACTATGGTTTTCGCGCTCACCATCACAGGTTGGCTCGGAATAGCATACTTTATCCGCACACAGGTAATCATTATCCGTGACCGCGAATATAATCTTGCTTCGCGCTGCCTCGGCACGTCTATTCCGAGAATAGCGATGAAGAATATTCTTCCTTTTATGACGTCCGTAATCGTTACCCTCGTGGCTGCCGAGATCCCCTCATACATTTCTTACGAAGTGTTCCTTTCTTATATCGGAATGGGCCTTTCATCGCAGTCACTCGGTAAACTCATCTACGAGGCAGAGAGCGCAATGCTTACCCCCGGTTGGGAAATTGAGTTCTGGAGTCCCGTTGCGGTCGCCTCCATCATAACTGTCGTTTTATACGTTGTCGGTCAGAACCTCGGCGATGCTTCCGACCCGCGTACGCACATGTAAGGAGGTAATATTATGGAAGACAAAAAGGTATTACTTTCTATCAAAGACTTGCAGGTAAAATTCCACGTACGCGGAAGAATTCTTACCGCCATTCGCGGAATTTCACTCGACATTTATGAAAATGAATCCATCGCCATCGTCGGCGAGAGCGGCTCGGGCAAATCGGTATTTACCAAGACTTTTGCCGGAATGCTTGATTCAAACGGATTTATCGGCGACGGCTCGATACTTTTCAACGATGAATCTCTTGCAGAAACATACGCAAAAAACGACAAGGACGCCGTAAAGTTCATTGCGCGCAAGCTTGACAAGATCTCGGGCTGCGAAAGAGCATCCGATGCTTACCGCAAGCTTTTGGATCTCGAGAGCGAAAAACGCAAAAAGTTCTCGCTCAGCGATGAAGAGACCGAAAAGACCACCGATAAGATCAAAGAATTGACGTTCTTGCGCACCGAGGCATATAACCTCAAACAGACTATCGACTCATCAAAAGAAAAAGAACGTTATAAAGAGGTTTCTTCGGAGATCGTAAATTACGATAATCAGATAAAGACCCTCAAAAAAGAACAGGCAGCGCTTGTAAAATCGCACAGAAAAACCGCATTGCAGGATACCGCTTTTTCGGCATATTACAAATCTGAAAAAGCGAAACTCACAAAAGAGTATAAGTCGCTTTGCAAAACAAAGGCAGAGCCGGATAAGATCGAACGTAATCTTATTCTGGCAAAGGAGATCTACCTTTCGGTTGCAAGGTATTCGGTCTTTAAGAGGATCAAGAACATCTTCGGCCTTGTAAAAGCACTCAAAAAGGCGATGCTTCTCGGTGCTGATCTTACTGACGACACAACTCTCAATGCAGTTTTCGACAACGTCGTTTTCAGAGTGAAGTATGTTGATGAAACAAAAGAAAAGCTCCACGGTCTCGGCGTTTTGAATCTTGCAAAGGTCAAGTATTATAAGGATTGGTCGCAGATCCGCGGCAAACGTATCGCAACGGTTTTCCAGGATCCTATGACCTCTCTTAACCCCATTATCACCGTAGGCAAACAGATCACCTCCATCATTTTGAAGCACCAGGATTGCAGCGAGGCTGAAGCCAGAGTAAGAGCAATGGAGCTTATGAAGAAGGTCGGAATTCCGAATGCCGAAAAGCGTTTTGATGACTATCCGTTCCAATATTCGGGCGGTATGAGACAGAGAATCGTCATTGCGATCGCTCTTTCCTGCCAGCCCAAGGTGCTTATCTGCGATGAGCCTACAACTGCGCTTGACGTTACTATTCAGGCACAGATCTTGAAGCTTCTCAAAGATTTGCAGAAGGAATTCAAATACACCATCGTCTTTATCACGCACGACCTCGGTGTCGTTGCGAATATAGCCGACCGTGTTGCGGTTTTATATGCAGGTCAGATCGTCGAAGTCGGCACCGTAGAAGAAGTCTTCTACGATCCGCGCCATCCCTATACGTGGGCGCTTATGTCTTCGCTCCCTCAACTTGCACAGAGAAACACAAAGCTTTATTCCATTTCGGGTACGCCTCCGTCACTTTATAACAAGATCGTCGGCGACCCGTTTGCACCGCGTAACCCCTACTGCTTGAAGGTGGACACTCTCAAAGAGCCTCCCATGTTCAAAGTCAGTGATACTCACTACGCAAAGACGTGGCTCCTTGACCCTCGTGCGCCGAAAGTAGAAAAGCCCGAGATCATTCAGAACATCCACGAAAAACTCATCAACGCGTTCAATATTTAAGGAGGTTATCGGTTTGTTATTCAAAAAGAAATCAACAAATGAAAGCCCTGCCGCGGCACATTTGCCCGAACACGGACCTTTGGATGAAAACGGCAGAGAAATTTTGCTTTCACTTAAAAACGTCGATATAACCTTCGGAAAAGGCGAGAACGCAGTTCGTGCGGTAAAGAATGCCTCTTTTGATATCTATAAGGGCGAAACCTTCTCGCTTGTCGGCGAGAGCGGCTCGGGCAAAACCACCATCGGCAGAGCCGTTATCAGAGTCAACCCCTGCGCAGCAGGTGAGATCTTTTATAAGGGTACCCGCATCAGCGGCAAGATCCCGCGTACGCTTGATCGCGAGGTCATCCGTAATATCCAAATGGTATTCCAAGATCCTGCCGCATCGCTCAATGAGCGCGCGACCGTAGACTATATCATTTCAGAAGGTCTTTACAACTTCCATCTTTTCAAAGACGAAGCAGACAGAGTCCAAAAGGTACAGACGATGATCGAAGAGGTCGGACTTTTGCCGGAGCATCTGACGCGCTATCCTCACGAATTTTCGGGCGGTCAGCGCCAGCGCATCGGTCTTGCACGCGCTATGGTCATGGAGCCCGAGCTCGTCGTTGCCGACGAACCTATTTCGGCACTCGACGTTTCTATCCGCGCGCAAGTATTGAACCTTCTTAAAAAGTTCCAAAAGGAGCGCGACGTCACATATTTGTTCATCGCGCACGATCTTTCTATCGTCAGATTTATTTCCGACAGAATAGGCGTTATATATAAGGGCAACATCGTTGAGATCGCAGAAGCCGACGAGCTTTTCAATTTCCCGCTTCACCCTTATACCCGTTCGCTTATTTCCGCTATTCCGATACCCGACCCCAAGCTCGAAAAGAACAAGCTTCTTTTCAGCTATGATCCGAGTGTTCACGATTACAGCGAAGATAAGCCCGAAATGGTCTGCATAGGTCACGGTCACTACATTTGGGGCAACAAAAAGGAGATCGAGGAATACAAAGCGATCCGCGAAAAGGGAATACCCTTAAAATCGGTCACCATCCTCGACGAAAACGATCCCCGACTTGAAGCACAAAAAGAAGAAGAGATCAAGATCGAACTTGAAGCACCCGTTCACGACACGGGCAGCTTCTGGTATAAGCTCGGCTCATTCTTCTTGCCGATATTCGGCTTGATCGGCGGCGCTATATTCAAAAAATACAAGCATAAGCGCAACGCAAAAGCGTGCATACACGGTGCTGTGGCAGGTCTTATCACGCTCGGCGCCATTGTCGCACTTTTCGGAATTATGCTGATCATATCCATTCTTTGATAAACGGAGGAAATTATGGGGCGTTTGGCAAAAGAAAAAGACGTGCCTCATTTGCCGCCGGTCGAAAAGATCGAATTAAATGAAAAGAAAAGCAAAACGCGATTGATTTTAACAATCGCGTTTGCTGTTATAGGCGTATTGGCGATAACCTACGGCGTCTATTCATTTTTGACGGTCGATCCCGGATGGCGCGAGATCGAGGCAGACAGCGCAAGCGACTATAATTGTGCCGATGATTTTGTTTTTCAATACAATATCGGCTCATCGGGCATTTCGGCGACCGCCGAATACCGCGCATTGCGATCGCTTTATTCTGCTCTTACCAAAGACGCATATCGCATTTATTCCGAGAGCGACGACTGGGCTGATGTGCACAATCTCAAATATTTGAGCGCGCATCCGAATGAAGAGATCGAGGTCGACGCTACCCTTTATTCGCAACTCAAATATATGATGGGCGTCGGCATAAGAAACGTTTTTTTAGCACCGATCTATGAGCAGTATTATAATTTGCTTTTCTGCAATTATGACAGCGAAGCGGCGCTTTTCGATCCTGATACGAATTCCGATATGGCTCGGTTCTTTGAATCCGTTTGCGCTTTTATAAACGATGAATATACGATAGGATTTGAGTTTTTTGAGGGCAACGTCTTAAAGCTTGTGATCTCCGATGAATATCTTTCGTTTGCAAAAGAAAACAACATCGAGCGCTTTTTGGATTTCGGTTGGATGAAAAATGCCTGCATCATCGACTATCTTGCCGATAACTTGACAAAAAACGGATACACTCTCGGCGTGATATCAAGTTATGACGGTATGACGCGTATTTTGGGCGGCGAGGGAGAATATACCGTGAGTTTCTTTGACAGGGTGGAAAACGACGTTTTCAGAGCCGCATCACTCTCATACGGGGGCAATAGCAGCTCGGTATATCTGCGCGACTTTCCGCTTTCAAACGAGGAAAAATATATTTCCTACGTCACCGAGCAGGGCAAGATCATTTCGCGCTATATCAATATCGCAGACGGAAGATCGCATACCGAAATGCCGTCGCTTTTGTTGAAGAGCGCGGACTATAACTGCACAAAGCTTGCCTGCATAATGACCGAAACGTTTATTTCGAGCGATGATGCTTACGGTATGCTTGACGATTTGAAGATCGACGGCATATACTGTGTTTATTGCAAAGATAAAAAGGTCTTTTGCAGCGACAAAGATATGACTGTCGCTATTGAAAATGAAGAATACGGCATAGCATAAGAAAAATGCTGCAAGAAGAACGCGATAAACGTTCTTCTTGCAGTCATATTTTTATCATATTGTTGACAAATGCGCGACTTGTGTGATATACTACTGTTTGCGTAATGAAAAAACGGGGTGTGGCTCAGTTTGGTAGAGCGCTTGGTTCGGGACCAAGAGGCCGGA
>JAGAFQ010000009.1 GCA_017612495.1 Clostridia bacterium | reverse complement strand
TATTTTACAATGGATATAAGATATGTTTTAGGAGTGAGAAAATGAAATTTTTTAAAGAAAATTCATACAGCATCGTCAAGCTTATATTGAATCAGCTTGCAATGACCGTATTTGCTATTTTGCTGACGGCATTATACAGAAATCCCGTTTTGGCGATATCGGGCTCGATCTTTTCGATCGCTTTTTATCTCTTTTTGAGCGGAACGGTCGTATATGAGATCGGTGCTAAAGATTCGGTGAGAATAGAGGCGGGCAGAGCGGAAAGAATGCCGCTCAAAGGTCTTTTTATCTCCCTTATTGCCGCAATACCCAATCTTATTTTGGGCATTATGATCTACGTCTCTTCATTCTTCGGGGGCGACACCGCCAAGGCTTTTCACGGTGTTGTGAGAGTTATTGCAAACTTTTGGGAGAGTATGTATCTTGAATTTTTGAGCAAGGTGATATATCCCGCGTTCCCCAACCATATTGATTTTTGCTATATTCTGATAGCCATCCCCGCGGTGATAGTATGCACTTTGGTCTATTATTTTGCACAAAAGGGCACTCTCGTTTTCCGCTCGAAAAAGGATGCGGAATGAGAGCATAACGAAAAAAAGCCGTGCATAGATTTATAAAAAATGCACGGAGGATATTCGTTTGGAAAAGAATTTAAGTTATTCTCTTCGTTTTTTGATCTTTTGCATAATACTTGCCGTTTTTTGCATTCTGTTTTGCGTAGCGGCGAAACTGTATTTCCCCGAATATAATACCGCCTCTGCCGAGATGCGTAAAGAGCCCGCTCCCGTTTTGATACTCGATGCCGGGCACGGAGGTATCGACGGCGGATGTGTCGGCAAAAGCGGTACGCTCGAAAAGAACGTCAATCTCGATATCGCGCTTATAATGTCCGACTTTTGCAGACTGCTCGATATCGACGCCGTTTTGACGCGGAACGACGACGTTTCTCTTGCCGACGTCGGCGCAAAAAAGCAGAAGCAGTCGGATCTTTACAACCGTGTGCGCGTGGCTGAAAAATATCCCGATGCCGTGTTTTTGAGCATCCACATGAATTCATTTCCCTATGCCGCCTGCCGCGGACTGCAAACCTTTTATTCCAAAAACAACGAATCATCAAAGCCTTTGGCGGAGAAAATACAAACTCTTGCCTCAGAATGGCTCGATCCCCAAAACAACAGAAAAACAAAGGCCGCAGGAACTGAAATTTATATACTCGACCGCATAGAAAATCCCTGCGTGCTTATCGAATGCGGTTTTTTGTCTGACGACAAAGAAGAAAAACTGCTCACTCAAAAGGATTATCAGAAAAAGATAGGTTTTTGCATATTGAGTGCAGCTCTCTGAAAAGGAGAAATATATGAAAGCACCGAAAAGCGTTTATGTCTGCTCCGAATGTCAATACCGCTCACCGAAATGGATGGGCAAATGCCCCTCGTGCGGTGCGTGGAATTCACTCGTTGAAGAAATAGAAGATCTGCCTAAAGAGGATCTCAAGCGCAAGCTCGTCAGAGGCTCCGTTCTTGACGAACAAAACCCGGCGATGCGCTTAGAAGACCTGGCTTTGCCCGACTATATGCGTCAGTCAACGGGTATGAAAGAGGTCGACAGAGTGCTCGGCGGCGGACTCGTTTTGGGCTCCGTCGTTTTACTCAGCGGTGAGCCGGGCATCGGCAAATCCACCTTGCTTTTGCAGATCAGCGATGCGCTCGGAATAAACAAAAAGGTGCTCTACGTTTCGGGCGAAGAATCGCGCGGACAGATAAAGCTCCGCGCAAAAAGACTTCACGTAAAGGGCGACGATCTTTATATTCTGACCGAAACGAATATCGAAAAGATCTTGGCGCAGAGTGACGCGATAAAGCCCGATATCATCATTGTCGATTCCATACAGACCATTTATCACGACCAAACTACCGGAATGCCCGGCAGCATCGCGCAGGTCAAAGCGGTGACGGAGGCGTTCATATCAAAGGCGAAGAGCGAGGGCATATCTATATTGCTCGTCGGCCACGTGAACAAAGAGGGCTCCATTGCCGGACCTAAAACGCTTGAACACATGGTCGATGCCGTCATATATTTCGAGGGCGAAAAACAACAGTCTTACCGCATCATAAGAGCCATCAAAAACCGTTTCGGCTCCACCAACGAGATCGGCGTTTTCACGATGGGCGACAGGGGACTTTGCGAAGTAGAAAACCCGTCTGAAATGCTCGTTTCGGGCAGACCCATAAACGTTTCGGGAAACTGTACCGTTTGCGTTATGGAGGGCACCCGCCCGATATTGGCAGAGGTGCAGGCGCTCGTGGCGAAGACTGTTTTTCCCGTTCCGAAAAGAACGGCATCGGGACTTGATTATAACAGGATCTCTTTACTTATCGCGGTGCTTGAAAAACGTTTGGGACTTGCTTTTTGCACGCAGGACGTATATCTCAACGTCGTCGGCGGCTTGCACATCGACGAGCCGGGCGCCGATATGGCGGTAATTCTGGCACTCATCTCGGGCTTTAAGGATATACCCTTGCCCGAAGACCTCATCGCCGTTGGGGAGGTGGGGCTTGCCGGCGAATGCAGAGCGATATCGAACGCCGAGCAGAGAATACGCGAAGCGGCGCGGATAGGATTCAAAAAGATCGTCATTCCTTACAGAAACTATGAAAAGCTCGATTCTGACGATTACGGCATAGAGATAATTCCGGCAAAAGGAATTTTCGATATTCTGAAGCTTTTCAAAAAAGCCGAATAAAAAAGCAGAGCCGCATCGGCTCTGCTTTTTATCGTTTAATTCAGTTTTTCAAGCATCCTCAAAAGTACCTTATATGTTCTTTGCAAAGAGGGAATATTAAAATATTCCTTTGTGGTATGGCAGTTGAAAATGTCGGGACCTATCGAGATCATCTCCGTTTTCGGCATATTGCTCTTGATGATGCCGCATTCAAGCCCCGCGTGTATGGCATAGCAGATCGGCTCTTTTTTGCAAAGTTCAAAATAGCTCTCTTTATATACGTCTTCGATGCGTGTGCCTTTTTCATAGCTCCAACCGGGGTAGCGTGCGTGGTCGCGGTACGTGCCGCCGAACACGCTTGCCAAAACATGGATGTTATCGGCAGTCGAATTCATGAGCGAATCGACGGGAGAGCGCATGGAAAAGCCGACCGTGACAACGTTTTTGTTTGTTTCCAAAACGCCGAGATTGACAGATGATTCAACAAGATTTTCAATGGTGTGACTCATTTTGAGCACGCCTTGAGGCGCCAAACACAAGATCGCGATGAACTTTTTTGTGTCGTCCAGGCTCATACAGTATTCGGGAATTTTTGTGTCTTCCAAGCGTATATAGAGATTTTTATCAGACGGGGTAGCTTCTTTTGCCACCGTCTTTTCTGTTTTTTCGATCTCGTTTTCAAAGGCTTGATCGTATGACGGCAGGATAAGATCCGCATAGGCGTCGTGTGTTATGGCATTGTCTTTCGTACCGCCGTTCAAGAGAGCTATGGAAAAAGGGAATTTTCCCGAAAGATCATTTAACACTCTGCCGAGGAGCTTTGCGCCGTTGATTCTGTCTTTGCTTATGTCTTCTCCCGAATGGCCGCCCATAAGACCTCCTATGTGCAGTCTTTTGGCAACGAACTCTTTTGGCAGAGGTGTCGGCAAAAACGGGAATGAGAGAGTCGAGCGCATACCGCCCGAGCAGCTCACACAGGCATATCCCTCACTTTCGCTGTCGAGGTTTATCATATATTTTGCGCTTGCCTTCGAATAATCAAAGGCGGCGGCACCGTTAAGACCCGTTTCTTCATCCGTGGTGAAAAGCACCTCGAGCTTCGGATGCCTCAAAGTTTTGTCAGCCAAAACGGCAAGTGACATCGCAACTGCAATGCCGTTGTCGGCGCCGAGAGTCGTGCCGTCGGCAGACACTTTATCTCCGTCGAAAACAAGTTTTATGGGATCTTTTGTGAAATCGTGATTTGATTCCGAAACCTTTTCGCAGACCATATCGGTGTGTCCTTGCAGCATGACGGCAGGCGCTTTTTCATATCCTGCCGACGCGGGCTTCTTTATGAATACGTTGTCACTTTGATCGCGGTAATATTCGAGTCCGTTTTTCTTTGCAAAGTCGCAAAGATATGAGGCTATCTGCTTTTCGTTTTTGCTTCCGCGCGGTATGGCGGAAATTTCCGAAAAATATTGCAAAATCTCGGGGTTTTCAAGTTCTTTGATGTTAAAATCCATAGTGATCTCCGTTCCGCCGCAAAACGGCATAAATAGAAAAATGACTGAAATGTTTCGGTATCAACACCGTAATTGTACCACACAAAATGGGAAAATGCTCATTTTTTCATAAAAAATGCGAAAAAATTAAATTTTGGGCAAAAACACGGCAAAATGTTTGCAAAAATGTTTGAAATAATCGTCGGTATATG
>JAGAFQ010000106.1 GCA_017612495.1 Clostridia bacterium | reverse complement strand
TTTGTAAAAAAAGGAAAATTATTAAAAGTTGTTACTCATAAGTTTTTGCAAGCGGTGCAAATTAGTAAGCGGAGAGTTTTCTCCAAACAGATTTTGCGATATTTTGAGTCAAAAATCTTGCGATTTTTTGCAAAAATAAATGAGAGGACAGATATTATCTGTTGGCAAAACCAATGCAGAACAAATATTCTAAAAAGACTTTGAGATCTTTTCTCAATTTATCAAAACTATCTTCGGCACTGCTTTTGATTGCTTATGTAATTTCATTTTCAACGCAGTCATACGCAAATGTGAATGCCAAAACGCTTGCCTTGTCGGCATCCGCTTCGAGTGAAGATTTCTCACAAAAGACACTTACCCTCGGCGGTATGCCCTTCGGTGTTAAACTGAATTCAAACGGCGTTCTTATCGTGGGCTTCAACGATATTACGGTATCGGGCAAGGCTGTGTGTCCTGCCAAGGATGCGGGACTTGCGGAGGGCGATATCATTGTAAGGATCGGTGAGCACGCGGCAAATTCGAGCGGGATCGTCACACACGAGATCGAAAATTCGCGCGGCAATTCGTTAACAGTCAAATTTTTGAGGGACGGCAAAGAAATGCGCGCCGAGATAACACCGCGTCTTTCTGATTCAGACGGCAAGTATAAGGCGGGCTTTTGGATTAAGGACAGCGCCGCCGGTATAGGCACCGTGACTTATATCGATGAAGAGAGTGGCGTTTTCGGCGGACTCGGCCACGGCATCTGCGATTCTGACACGGGCGAGCTCTTTCCCTTTTTGTCGGGCAAAATAATGGACGTTCGCATAACGGGCATAAAGAAGAGCGAGATAGGTAGCCCCGGTGAGATACACGGCACTTTTTTGCCCGGAGAGCGCGGCACGGTCATAGGCAACACCTCGTTCGGCGTATTCGGCAAAACGGATTCTCTTTCCGCCTTCGGATCGAATGAGAAAATGGAAGTGGGCAAGATGAGTGAGATAAGTACGGGAAAAGCGTATATTCTTTGTAACGCGATAAAGGGAGAAACGCAGAAATATGAGATCGAAATATCGAAAATCAACAGAAATGCAAATGACGGAAAGGACTTTGTGATAAAAGTCACGGACAAAGATCTTATAGAGATCTGCGGCGGTATCGTTCAGGGCATGAGCGGAAGCCCCATTTTGCAGAACGGAAAAATAATAGGTGCCGTTACCCACGTTTTGATAGGCGACCCTCAAATGGGCTACGGCATCTATATAGGCAATATGCTGAATGCTCAAAAGGCGGTGACGGAGAATGCAAACGAAAGTATGTAAATTCCTTGCCGCCGCATTGGCGATATGCTGTATTTTTCCCCTTTATACGAGCGCGAAAACGGGAGCGTATAATTGGTATTTTTCGCTCAAAAACGGTTATCCCGAAACCGACAGCGACTATGCCTTTATAGATTCCTATGACGGTTATTTCTATAACAAGGCGGCAAACGCCGCAAAAGAAAAGGTCATATATCTGACCTTTGATGCGGGATATGAAAACGGCAACGTAGAAAGGATACTCGACACGCTCAAAAAGCACTCGGCAAGCGGAACTTTCTTCGTGCTCGAACATCTTATCGCGAACAATACGGATCTCGTTATGAGAATGGTGAACGAGGGACATGACGTTGCCAACCATACGGCACATCACCCCGATATGACAAAAAAAGACGAGTGCGGATTTTGCGATGAGATCAAAAAAGCCGAAACGGTTTTTTATGAAAAAACGGGCAAGACCATGGCAAAATTTTACCGTCCGCCGCAAGGCAGGTTTTCAAAAGAAAATCTGAAAGCGGCAAAAAAGCTCGGATATAAGACGATCTTTTGGAGCTTTGCCTATGCCGATTGGGATAACGACCGTCAGCCTGCCGCCGATTACGCATACAGAAAGATAACGTCGGCAACACACCCCGGTGAGATAATTCTTCTGCACCCGACATCCAAGACGAATGCCGATATCCTCGACGATCTTCTGACGTTTTGGGAAAACGAGGGATACAGATTCGGAAAGCTTTCGGAGCTCGGGGAGTAAAAGCATGAGAAAAGCGAAGAAAATATGCGTTTTCGGCTTTATGATCGTTTCGTCACTGATGATGCTTATTTCCCCGATTTTTGCAAATGACGGCGAAAAGACGGCAATAAGACAGGTGAATACGGATAAAATGAAGATCGCACTCACCTTTGACGACGGCCCCCACAAGACGCAGACCGATGAGATACTCGATTTACTTGCAAGCTATAATATACGCGCAACGTTTTTCACGGTCGGTGAAAATGCAAAAAAGTATCCCGAAAAGATCAAGCGCATACTCGCCGAGGGACACGAAATAGGCAGTCACACCTATACGCATCCGCAAGTAAATAACCTTGATTATGACGCGCTTGCAGATGAACTCGAAAAGACCGAGGCGGCGCTTTATGACATTTGCTCATATAAGCCGAAGCTTTTAAGACCTCCCTGCGGAGTTTGCTCGTCAAACGTCAAAAAAGCCGCAAAAAATTTCGGTTATGACATCATTCTGTGGTCGGTCGATACGAAAGATTGGGCAAGCACAAGTGCCGAAGATATAGTTGACAATATCATGACAAACACCAAAAGCGGCTCTATAATACTGTGCCACGACTGTATATGGCACGTTTCTCCGACAAAAGAGGCACTGAAAAAGGCCATTCCGAAATTGATCTCGGAGGGCTATGAATTCGTGACGGTATCGGAACTTTTATCGTGTCAATAAAATAAAAGGGGGTGTTAAAAAACTCGTTTTTTAACACCCCCTCGCGGTTTCGGCGGTCGGGTGCCGCCGAAATCGCCGCGACATTTGACGGTTTTTGCCTTAAAAACACCCGATTTGCTCTTTTTCAAAGCAAAAACGGCG
>JAGAFQ010000105.1 GCA_017612495.1 Clostridia bacterium | reverse complement strand
GTCCGCGCGAAAACGCTCGTGGCATTCGCGGCAGTCCATAAGGGGATCGGAAAATCCCGCAAGATGTCCCGAAGCGACCCAGGTCTGGGGGTTCATAAGTATGGCGGCGTCAAGACCGACGTTATATTTGTTTTCCTGAACGAATTTTTTCCACCAGGCTTTTTTTACGTTGTTTTTGAGTTCAACGCCCAAAGGGCCGTAGTCCCAGGTGTTAGCTAAACCGCCGTAAATTTCGGAGCCGGGGAAAATGAAGCCGCGTGTTTTACACAAAGCGACAATTTTTTCCATGGTTTTTTCTGTGTTTTTCATAAAAATCTCCTGTCATGCAAATTATGCAAAGTTTTCCGAAGAAAATGATTTTTTGGCTATAATAATTTATTATACACTTTAATTATATATTTGGCAATATTTTTTCTCATTTTGGTCTTTGGTTTTGCGGCGGAAAAAATTTCAGAATAAACTTTTTTTGCAGGCTGATGTTTTGAGTATAATTATTTGTCCTTTGCAAAAAATAATAACAAGTTTACCGAAAGGAAGCTTTCGAGAAAAACGGAAGCAATGGAAGCAAATATGAAAACTGATATATCCCAAACGGGAATGCAAATAGCAAACGGCATAAAAGCAGAATGTAAAAAAATTTCAAACTTGATGTCGGGTATAAAGTTCGACGTTTCGTCATCTGTTTTTTCAAACTCTTCGTCTTCGCCCGAAGAAGCGATGATCACCGTCGGCGCAAAGGGAGATTTCAAAATAACGCTCTGGAAAGTCGTCTTGGTTTTTGGCGCCCTTGCGCTCTTTTTTGCGATGCTCGTAAACTTTTTCAAAATGTCGTATATCCATTCGGCAGCAAAGTGCATAAAGCGCAAAATAAAGCGCAAATGATGCCTATATCTTAAAAATACCCGACGAAAACGAGGCTTTCGTCGGGTATTTATTATTTATCTCTTTCAAGCATTGCGGCAATATATTTGCCGGTATATGATCCTTTGCATTTTGCCACCTTTTCGGGTGTGCCGCAGGCAATGAGCGTGCCGCCCTTGTCTCCGCCCTCGGGGCCTAAATCGACGATGTAATCGGCAGTCTTTATAACATCGAGATTGTGCTCGATGACGATGACGGTATTGCCGTTTTCGACAAGTCTGTTCAAAACGTCGAGCAGTTTTTCAACGTCGGCGGAATGAAGACCCGTTGTCGGCTCGTCGAGTATATAAATATATCTTCCGTTTGAACGGCGCGAAAGCTCGGTCGCCAGCTTTATTCGCTGTGCTTCGCCGCCCGAGAGGGTGGTCGATGACTGACCGATCTTGATATATCCGAGTCCCACGTCGAAAAGTGTCTGCAATTTGCGTTTTATCGAGGGGATGCTGTCAAAGAACGTAACGCCCTCTTCGACCGTCATATCGAGCACCTCGTAGATATTCTTGCCCTTATAGCGAACGTCGAGAGTATCGCGGTTGTATCTCTTGCCCTTGCACACGTCGCAAGTGACGTAAACGTCGGGCAAAAAGTGCATTTCTATCTTTTTCACACCGTCGCCCTCGCACGCTTCGCATCTGCCGCCCTTGACGTTGAATGAGAAACGCGCCGCAGTATAGCCTCTCGCCTTCGCATCGGCGGTCTTTGCAAAAAGATCGCGTATATCGGTGAAAAGTCCCGTATACGTTGCGGGATTTGAACGGGGAGTTCTTCCTATGGGGCTTTGGTCGATGCAAACGACCTTGTCGAGATTTTCGATGCCCAAAACCGCTTTGTGCTTGCCGGGATGCGTATATGCCCTATTGAGTTTCTTCGCCAAAACGGGATAGAGTATGCCGTTTATCAGCGACGATTTGCCCGAGCCCGAAACGCCGGTAACGCAAGAAAACGTGCCGAGCGGAAATTTTACGTCTATATTTTTCAAGTTGTGCTCGGCGGCGCCGACTATCTCGATATAATTTCCGTTGCCGCGGCGGCGCACTTTGGGTATCTCGATCTTTCTTCTGCCGGAAAGATATGCTCCCGTCAGAGAATTTTCGTTTTTCATGACCTCGTCGGGCGTGCCGCATGCCACGACACGTCCGCCGTGTATTCCGGCACCGGGACCTATATCGACGATATAATCCGATTCGAGCATCGTCTCTTCGTCGTGCTCAACGACTATAACGGTGTTGCCAGTGTCGCGCAGACTTTTGAGCGTCTCTATGAGTTTATGGTTATCGCGCTGATGAAGACCGATGCTCGGCTCGTCAAGCACGTATAAAACGCCCATGAGCGATGAGCCTATCTGCGTGGCAAGTCTTATTCTCTGCGCTTCGCCGCCCGAAAGAGTGCCTGCCCTTCTTGAAAGAGTCAGATAGTCAAGACCGACGTTCTTCAAGAAACCGAGCCTTGCCCTTATCTCTTTGATTATCTCACGCGCTATCGTAAAATCGGTATCGGAAAGCGCAAGACCGTTTATGAATTCCAAAGATTCCGATATCGGCATCGAGCAAAATTCATCTATGTTCTTGCCGCCCACCGTCACGCCCAAAACGGCATCGTTCAAACGCGCACCGTGACAGTGCTCACATATCTCCGTTTCCATAAATTCCTGGTAATATTCCTGCGAAAACTGTGTTGAGCGCTGTTCGATTATTTTGAGAACACCGTCGAATTTGACCATCTGGTCGTGCACTTTGCCCTCGTATGTGCGAATGACGTGGAATTTTTCTTCTCCCGAGCCGTAAAATACGACATTGCGCGCTTCTTTTGAAAGCTTGTTTACGGGAGTATCGAGCGTAAAGCCGTAATCCTTGCCGATGGATATAAAGAGCGGGCCCATCCAGCTGTCTTCGTCAAGCGACTTGAAGCCGTTGACGGCGATGGCACCGTCACGGAGCGAAAGGCTTTCATCGGGGCACACCTTTTGGAGTGAGATGGTCTGCTTTTCGCCGAGACCGTCGCAATGGGGGCAGGCTCCGATGGGATTGTTGAACGAAAACATACGCGGCGACAGTTCGCCGATGCTGAAACCGTGCTCCTCGCAGGCATAGTTCTGCGAAAAGGTCATCTCTTTTTCATAGCCCTCGATATCATCGTTTAACACTACCGTCACATTGCCCTCGGAAAGTCCGAGCGCCGTTTCAACTGAATCCGAAAGGCGCGTTCTTATTCCCTCTTTCATAACAAGACGGTCAACGACTATCTCAACGGTGTGCTTTTTGTTGCGGTCGAGTTCTATCGTTTCGGAAAGCTCGTATGTGTTGCCGTCAACACGCACTCTCACATATCCGCTTTTTTTCGCATCCTCGAAAATTTTCTCGTGCATTCCCTTTTTGGAGCGCACGACGGGAGCCAAGATCCAAAACTTCGTTCCCGAAGGCAAAAGCATCACCCTGTCGATTATCTGATCGACGGACTGCTGTAATATCTCTTTGCCGCAGACGGGACAGTGCGGTATTCCGATACGGGCATATAAAAGGCGCAGATAGTCATATATCTCGGTGACGGTTCCCACCGTTGAACGCGGGTTTTTGGATGTAGTCTTCTGGTCGATGGAGATCGCGGGCGACAAGCCCTCTATGGAATCGACGTCCGGCTTATCCATCTGTCCCAAAAACATTCTTGCATACGACGAAAGGCTCTCCACAAAGCGTCTGTGCCCCTCGGCATAGATCGTGTCGAATGCGAGCGACGACTTGCCCGAGCCCGAAAGTCCCGTTAAAACGACAAGCTTGTCGCGCGGTATCGTGACATCAATATTTTTCAAGTTGTGCACTCTTGCGCCGCGCACTGTGAGTTCATTGTTCGGCATTATAATTCCCCCGTATCTCTCTTGCCCTTTTCATATCTTTTGTCGGTGATGACACTATTTTCTCAATTCCGCGATCCTGTCACGCAAAGCCGCAGCCCTTTCAAAATCAAGATGGGCGGCGCATTGACGCATTTCGGCAGAAAGGCGCTCAATGAGCTTATCCTTTTGACTTCTCGAAAGCTTTTCCGTTTCTCTGCTTTGAGAAAGAGAGTCTTTTTCTTTCTTTGCGATCTCAACGAGATCACGCACGTCTTTTTTGATAGATTTCGGAACGATACCGTTTTTCTCGTTATATTCGCTCTGTATCTTGCGGCGGCGCTCCGTTTCGTCGATAGCCACGCGCATTGACGGAGTTATCGTGTCGGCATACATAAAGACCTCGCCGTTTATGTTTCTTGCGGCACGTCCTATGGTCTGAATGAGCGATGTTGCCGAACGCAAAAATCCCTCTTTGTCTGCATCGAGTATCGCCACAAGCGATACCTCGGGCAGATCGAGTCCCTCTCTTAAAAGGTTTATGCCGACGAGCACGTCGAAAACACCGAGGCGCATATCTCTTATTATCTGCGCACGTTCGAGGGTCTCAACGTTGTGATGTATATATTGTACCTTGATGCCCGAAAGACGCAAAAATTCAGTCAGATCCTCCGCCATTTTGGTCGTGAGCGTGGTAACGAGCGTGCGCTCTCCCTTTTCGGCGCGCAAACGTATCTCCGATAACAGATCTTCCATCTGGAACTTCGTCGGCTTTACGGTGATCTTGGGATCGATAAGTCCCGTAGGACGAATGATCTGCTCGGCTACGGTCTTTGCTCTGCTCTTTTCATAATCGCCGGGTGTCGCGCTGACGTAGATGACTTGGTTTATGCGCTTTTGAAACTCGTCAAAGAACAGCGGACGGTTATCGTAAGCGCTCGGCAGACGAAAACCGTATTTTATCAGATTATCTTTTCTCGCTCTGTCTCCGCCGCTCATACCGCGCACCTGCGGTATAGTGACGTGAGATTCGTCGATGAGCATAAGATAATCTTTCGGGAAATAGTCGAGCAAGGTATAGGGCGTTGAGCCGGGCTCTCTGCCCGAAAGTATTCTCGAATAGTTTTCAACGCCCGAACAGAAGCCGACCTCACGCAGCATCTCAACATCGTATTTCGTGCGTTCCTCTATGCGTTGAGCCTCAATGAGTTTGCCGAGCGACTTGAAATATGCGGCGCGCTCTTCCATCTCGTTTTCGATCTCTTCAAGCGCCGCCTCGCGTCTTTCCGGTGATACGGCATAGTGCGTCGCGGGAAAGATCGCCGCGTAATTCAAGACCGATAAGACCTCGCCCGTCACCGTGTTTATTTCGGTGAGTCTGTCTATTTCATCGCCGAAAAATTCGACTCTCAAAGCCTTGTCTTTGGAGTTTGCCGTCAATATCTCGACCGTGTCGCCGCGCACTCTGAACGTGCCGCGCTTAAAGTCGATATCGTTTCTGTCATATTGAATGGATACAAGAGAAGATATGAGTTTTTCTCTCGTCATCTCCATTTGCGGACGCAAAGAGATCATAAGCCCCAGATATTCCCTCGGGTCGCCGAGTGAATAAATACATGAGACCGATGAAACGATTATGACATCGCGCCTTTCAAAAAGGGCTGACGTTGCGCTGTGGCGCAGCTTGTCTATTTCTTCGTTTATCATCGCGTCCTTTTCGATATACGTGTCTTTGCCGGGTATATACGCCTCCGGCTGATAATAGTCGTAGTAGGAAACGAAGTATTCGACCGCATTGTTGGGAAAAAATTCGCGCAGCTCTTCGCAAAGCTGCGAAGCCAAAGTCTTGTTGTGCGCCAAAAGGAGTGTCGGGCGGTTTACGTTGGCAATGATGTTCGCCATGGTAAAGGTCTTGCCGGAGCCCGTGACACCGAGCAGTATCTGTTCTTTTTCGCCCGACAAAACACCGTTTGTGAGCGTCTCTAACGCCTGCGGCTGATCGCCTGTCGGCGCATCGCTTGAATGAAGCTCGAATTTATCTGTCTTCATTGCCAAATCCCTCCCTTTCGTGACTTTTTCGGAAATGCTTATTCATAATATTATAGCATAATAAATATAAAAAATAAAGACAAAAACGGTGAAATCGCCGCTGAAAATGCAAAAATCCGACACAGTTTCGTGTCGGATTTTCAAAAAGCGGCTTACGGTAAAGCATTTATAAATGCGCATCGAATGAAAGGCTGAATTATTCGTTGCATAACTTTATATGTTACCGCATTTTCTTTACGGGAATGCGGCGGCAGTGGCTTTTACACCGTTACCGCTGTAATTTTTTATTATAAAAGATAGAGCGAAAAATCGACTCTGCTCATAATGAACGCGCCGAGGAAAATCGTCTCAACATCGTCGCTTTCGGTAGTGATGACGGTATTGCTCTGCTTATTACCGATAGCGCCGACGCCCTCCTCTCTTTCACCGGGTACGTTCATTTTGTAAACTGCGATCTTATCTCCGTTTTTGTCAACAAGGGCAAATTCCGGTTGAAGGATGTTGAGCTTCAGAATGAGTTTGAAAGAATATCCCTTTTCTTCCAAAATGTCAAAACAGTTTTTGCCGTCAAGCTTAAAATAAGAGGCTGTGGACATTTTGATGCCCGCTGTGCCCTGCTCAACGGATTTCGTTTTGCCGACCTTATGAGCTGTTGTTGCCATTGTAATGTGATTTACAAATTCATAGTCACTTGCCGTGAATAGTTTGAACTTAACAAGGTTCGCCTCATAAAGCGATTTGTTGTTTTCGTCTTCAAGCTTGAAGCTTTGATTCATTTTGCCGTAGTGAAATGCGTGATATACAGCCATTGCAGATCAACCCCTTTTCTTTTTATAAATATTGTATCCGATACCGCCTGCGCCGACCAAAATGATGACGATGCCGATGATCACAAAAATGAAGTTTCCCGAGGGGTCGCTGATAAATTCTTCAGGCTTATCGGGATTTATATAGACCAAAACGGTATCTCCCTCTTTCATCGAGGAATTATAATTGGCATATTCTTTATCCGAATAGGTTTTTCCTTTATATGTATATTCAACGAAGACGCGGTGATCGTAGTCGTCTGCGCCTATTCCGTCAGATGCGTCATATACGGGCGACAGTTCTTCTTCGATGCGTATAATGGCGGCTTCTGCCTTTTCGTAATTTTCGGGCACAGGCTTATTGAGTTTTAAAGAAAGCGTTAAAAATACGATTCCGAAAATCAAGACAACAAAGATCATAACAATGGATTAGATAAATCGGAATTTGTTTACGGTCGTTGCTTTCATTCTGAATTCTCCTTGATGTAAATTATTTCGGAACGGCAAAATCAAAAAAAATTCATTTGCAGTTCTCATCACATATACATTATATCTGAATTTCCGTCATTTTTCACTGGTCTTTCGGAATTTTAAAAATATCCGACACGGGTTTCGTGTCGGATATTTTCACAAAAGGGTTTATAATAAAGCGTTTATAAAGTGCGCATCGGACGAAACGATGAATTTTCCTCCGCGGGACTTTATATATTCCGTCATCTCTTTTGCGGGATACGGCGTTTTGCAATATCCGCGGCTGACGGCGCCGTAATTGATCTCAAAAAGCGAATTCGTCTTGCAAAGTTCATCTGCCGCCGATTTCCAATAAGAGATGAATTTTTCGCTCGTCTTATCGAATATTTGATCGGTCATATCAAATTTGTCAAGCAAGTCGAAATGGCCGATAATATCACAATGCGTCTTGTTCACAATATCCGACACAAGCTCAAAATATGCCTTTGCGAACAAGTCGGCATCGCCGTCATAATAAGTATTTATGATGCGTCTTTGCTCATCTGCGCTCTCATCGACCGAAACGTATCCGTCTTTCGTTTTAAGATAGTGAACGGAGCCTATGACGTAGTCAAAGCCGTCTTGCGGCATATCGGAAAAATAATCCTGCTCGATGCCGCAAAGGACCTCTATCTTATCCTTATATTTTTCTTTCAAGCGGCAGATCTCGGCAATATATTCGGGATATTTGTCTTTGCTCATGCAGTAGCTTTCGTCAAAATCGGTATATGAGTGATCGGATATTCCGATAGTTTTATACCCGCGCTCCATTGCCGCAACAACCATCTCTTCGGGCGTGCAAAGACCGTCGGAAAAGACGGTGTGCACGTGCAGATCTCTGACGTTCATCAGACCATTTTCTCCTGTTTTACCTTTTTGTCGATAACGTGGCGCGAAGAAAGCTCGAAAAAGATATCGTCAAGCGATATGCCGGCTTCGATCATAAGCACCATCAAATGATATTGCAGATCGGCGATCTCATATATCGTCTCTTTCTTATCCTTTGCCTTGCCGGCAATGATGACCTCGGTCGATTCTTCACCGACCTTTTTGAGTATCTTGTCAAGTCCCTTCTCAAAAAGATAGGTCGTATATGAGCCCTCTTTCGGCTCATCCTTTCTTCCCTTTATGAGTTCATAAAGACCCTCGTATGAAAAGTCTTTTCTCTCTTCGCTCGAAAAGACGGGATTTTCAAAGCACGAAAATGTGCCCGTGTGGCAGGCAGGCCCGTCGGGCTGCACCGTTATCACGAGCGCATCATAATCACAGTCTGCGGTTATCGAGACGATGTGCTGATAATTTCCGCTCGTCTCGCCCTTGAGCCAAAGGCAGTTTCTCGAACGTGAATAAAAGCAGGTAAGTTCCTTTTCTATCGAGATCTTAAGGCTTTCTTTGTTCATATAAGCAAGAGTCAATACCTTTTTTGAAGCCTCATCGACTACACTGGCGGGTATGAGTCCGTTTGAGTCAAATTTCAATTTTTCGATGTCTGTCATAATAATTCCCTTTCAGCCGCCACGGCGGCACAAATATGTTATAGATCGGCAAAACGAATATTGCCGATCACAATATTCCTCATCAGAGCCTTGTCGGAATGCCGTTTTTCTGCATTTCGGCTTTGAGCTTTTGAATTTCGATCTCTCCGAAGTGGAACACCGATGCGGCAAGTCCCGCATCGACCTTCGGCAGAGCTTTGAAAAGCTTTATAAAGTCGTCGATCTTGCCGGCTCCGCCCGATGCGATTATCGGAACGTCCACGGCATCGGAAACGGCTTTGAGCATTTCGATATCGAAGCCCCCCTTGACACCGTCGGTATCGATGGAGTTCACAACGACCTCGCCTGCGCCGTCATTGACGCATCTTTTTATCCATTCTACGGCATCAAGCCCCGTGTTTATCCTGCCGCCGTTTGCAAAGACGGTGAATTTTCCGTTCTGCCTTTTGATATCCACCGATAAAACCACGCATTGATCGCCGTAAAGGCGCGCCGCCTCTTTGATGATATCGGGATTTTTTATCGCGCCCGAGTTGACGCTCACCTTGTCGGCTCCGCACTTCAACACTCTGTCAAAATCAGAAACGGCATTGATGCCGCCGCCGACAGTCAGCGGAATGAAGACGTTTTTTGCAGTCTCGGTCAAAATATCGGTGAAAAGTTTTCTTCCGTCGCTCGATGCCGTGATATCGTAAAATACCAATTCATCGGCTCCGCTCTTGCTGTAAAATTCGGCAAGTCCGACGGGAGAGGTGATCTTTTGCAGACCGTCAAAATTGACGCCCTTGACGACACAGCCGTCCTTAACGTCAAGGCACGGAATTATTCTTTTAGCAAGTTTCGTTATCATTTTGCCACCTCGATAGCCCGTTTAAGATCGATATCGCCCGTATAATACGCCTTGCCGACAATAGCCCCGTAAAGCGACATCTTTTTCAGCGCCGCGATATCGTCAAGCGTCGATACACCGCCCGATGCGGTGATGTTCATATCATAGTTCTTTGATATTTCGCGGTACATTTCGCGGTTCGTGCCGCTCATCGCGCCGTCCTTTGAAATGTCGGTGCATATAACGGTCGAAACGCCGATCTTCGTCATCTTTTCGAGAAAATCCCAAAGCGAATATTCCGAAAGTTCCGTCCAGCCCTTTATCGCCACGGCGCCGTCTTTTATGTCGATACCGACGGCTATCTTGTCGCCGTATTTGTCGATCGACCTTTTTAAGAACTCTTCGTCTTTGACCGCCGCCGTGCCGAGTATCACTCTGTCAAGCCCTGCGTTTATGTATGCGTCAACGGTTTTGAGAGTTCTTATGCCGCCGCCGATCTCGCAAAGAAGTCCGCTTTCTTTTTTGATTTTGCAAACAGTCTCAAAATTCGGCGTATCGCCGCTTTTTGCACCGTCGAGATCGACAAGATGCACCCACTTTGCACCGCAGTCATAAAACTTTTTTGCAATGCTCAAAGGATCTTGCGAAAACACGGTCTTTTTATCGTAATCGCCCTTATAAAGGCGCACCGCTTCGCCGTTTATTATGTCAATGGCGGGAAAAATCAGCATTGCGCAAAATCTCCTTTTTTCATTTCACAGAAGGCGCGGAGGATAGAAAGTCCGCACTCCGAACTTTTTTCGGGGTGGAATTGACATCCCATAACGTTTTCTCTTGCCACCGCCGCCGTTAATTCTTTGCCGTATTCGGTTTTTGCGATTATGTTTTTATCGTCGCATTCCGCATAGAACGAGTGGACAAAATAAACGTAGTCTTTGTCGTTTATATATTTGAAAAGCGGATGCTTTCCGTTTTGAAAATTCAAAACGTTCCAGCCCATGTGCGGAATTTTGAGCGATTTGTCGGTCGGTATCGGCAAGATCTTGCCAGGTATCATAGACAAGCCCTCGTGTCTGCCGTATTCGAGGCTGTAATCGAAAAGCAGCTGCATTCCGAGACAGATGCCCAATATCGGCATGCCGTTTTGCGCCGCCTTTTTGACGGCGGGCACAAGTCCGCTTTCAAAAAGCTTTTTTGCGGCATCTTCAAACGCGCCGACTCCCGGCAGAATTATCCTGTCGGCATTTTCGATTTCGCTTATATCGGAGGTGATTATCGCATCATTACCGATTTTTTCAAGCGATGAAACGAGCGAGAACAAATTGCCGACACCGTAATTGATTATTGCAGTCACTTCAATACCCCTTTTGTAGACGGAATCAAATCCTTTTGTTTTTCATCTATTCTGCAAGCCGCAGAAAGCGCACGTGAGACGGCTTTGAATACGCCCTCGATTATGTGATGCGAATTGCTGCCCGCCATTTTTCTTATGTGCAAAGCACATTCGGCGCGTCTTACAAAGGCATAGAAGAACTCCTCGCAAAGCTCGGTGTCAAAATCGCCGACCTTTTCTGTCGGCATATCGCACAAAAAGCCCAAAAAGCTTCTGCCCGAAAAATCGCAGGAAGCCATAATAAGCGTCTCATCCATCGGCAAGATTATATCGCCGTAGCGGCAGATTCCGCGCATATCGCCGAGGGCTTCTGAAAATGCCTCGCCGAGGCAGATGCCTATATCCTCCGTCGAGTGATGGTAATCGACGTTTATATCTCCGCGGCACAAAACTTTAAGATCGAATGAGCCGTGATGAGAAAAGAGGGTGAGCATGTGGTCAAGAAATCCTATGCCCGTATCTATCTCGCTCTTTCCGCTGCCGTCAAGATCAAGCTCTAAAACTATATCGGTTTCGGCAGTCTTTCTTTCTATTTTTGAATATCTCATATCAAGCACCAACTATTTTCGAGATCGTATCAACGAAAATTTCCATTTCTTCTTCACTGCCCACGGTGATCCTGCAATAATCGCAGATCTCCGGCTTGTCAAAATGCCTTACCAAAATGCCGCATTCACGCAGTTTTTGATATATTTCTTTTCCGCTAAAGGTCTTGTGCTTTGCGAATATGAAATTTGCCTTTGAATCGGTCAGCACAAAGCCGAGTTTTTTGAGCGCCTTTGCCGTCTTTGTGCGCGTTGCGATGATCTTTTTGCAGTTGAAAGCGAAATATTCGTCGTCAAAGAGCGCCCCCACTCCGGCAGCCGCCGTTTGACGGTTGACGTTGTAGGGATTCGTCGAAAAGCGCAAAGTGTTCATATCGGCGATTATCTCTTTGCTCGCTGCGGCATAGCCCAAACGCGCACCTGCCATGGAACGCGATTTTGAAAACGTGCCGCACACAAGCAAATTATCGTATTTGCGGATGAGCGGTATCGCGCTCTCGGCGCCGAAATCGACGTAAGCCTCGTCAATAACGACCATATTGTCGGGATTTGAAGCAACGATCTTTTCTATCTCCGAGCGCGAAAGCGCAATGCCCGTCGGCGCATTCGGATTTGCCAAAAATACGGTACCGCCGACGTTCAGATAATCATCGACGTTTATCGAAAAATCATCTTTGAGCGGAATTTGCGAATACGGCACGCGGTTCACTTTTGCGAAAACGGGATAAAAACCGTATGAGATCGCAGGAAAGATCGCGGGGGTCTTATCGTCGCAATATGCGGCAAAAGCGAAATTCAAGATCTCGTCGGAGCCGTTTGAAAAGGTGATCTCGTCAGATGAAACTCCGAATTTTTCGGCGCCGATCTTGCAAAGGGCGCAGAGCTCGGGGTCGGGATAAAGCTCAAGATCACCTGCGGCTTCGCGCGACAAGCGCTGTGCCATAGGCGACGGGGGATAGGGAGATTCGTTTGTATTGAGTTTTATGAACTTTCGTTCTTTCGGTTGTTCGCCCGGCACGTAGGGCACGAGCGCATCGAATTTTTCAGAAAAAAATCTGCTCATTGTTTTTCCTCTTTGCGGCAAAGTGCGCTGTATGCGTGAGCGCCGAGTCCCTCACTGTCAGCAAAGGCGGCAACGTCGTCGCACACTCTCAAAAACGCATCTTTCGTATAGTAAGTATATTGTGTTTTCTTTATGAAATCATCGACCGATAAGGGGGATGAAAACTTGGCAGAGCCGCTTGTGGGCAAGGTGTGATTTGCGCCCGAAAGATAGTCGCCGAGCGCTTCGGGGCAGTTTCTGCCCAAAAAGATCGAGCCTGCATTTCTGATTCCGTCAAGATAGTCAAACGGATCGTCGGTGCAAATTTCAAGATGCTCTGGCGCTATCTCGTTTATGACGTCAATGGCGGTTTTAAGCTTGTCAACAACGATTATCTTTCCGTTAGAATCGATGGATGCCCTTGCGATCTCACAGCGTTTAAGCTTCGGTATCTGCTTTTCAAGCTCATCCGACACCGCTTTTGCGAATGCGTCGTCATCGCAGACGAGCACGGCGGATGCGTTTTTGTCATGCTCTGCCTGAGAGAGCATATCGGCGGCAACGCACATAGGCGATGATGCTTTATCAGCCATTATCATAATTTCGCTCGGACCGGCGATCATATCGATTGACACTCTGCCGAAGACCTGCTTTTTCGCTTCCGCGACAAAGGCGTTGCCGGGTCCCACGATCTTATCCGCCTTTTTTATCGTCTTCGTGCCGTATGCCAAAGCGGCAATGGCTTGCGCACCGCCGACTTTATATATCTCATCGACTCCTGCAATGCTTGCCGCCGCTAAAATAACGGGATTTATCTCACCGTTTTTTTGAGGCGGAGTCACCATGACCAGCGAACGAACACCCGCAAGCTTTGCGGGGATCGAATCCATAAGCACGGTCGACGGATATGCCGCCGTGCCGCCAGGAACGTAAAGACCTACCCTGTCAATGGGAATGACCTTTTGTCCCATCAAAATACCGTTTTCATCGTTGATGATAAAGCCCTGGCGCTTTTGCTTCTCGTGAAAATTTTTAATGTTTTCCGCCGCTTTTTTTATGACGCAAAGCAGTTTTTCATCGACCTTTTCCAGCGCGTCGTCGATTTCTTCTTTTGAAACGCGAAGCGACGAAAGCTTTACGCCGTCGAACTTTTCGGTGTACTCAAAAAGCGCCTTATCTCCGTTTTGACGAACGTCGTCGATTATCTTTGAAACGGCATTTTCGACGTCGCACTTTTGCGTGTCTCTTGCAAATATTTCATCCGCCGTCACATCGGAATATTTATAGATCTTTATCATTTCTCGTTTTCCTCCGAGGCAAAAGCTATCGCTTTGGCGATCTTGCCTATTTTTTCGCCCTTGAATTTATATGAAGCCTTGTTTGAAATAAGCCTTGCGCTTATCGGCACTACGGTATCAAAGACCTCCAAATCGTTCTCTTTGAGTGTCGTGCCCGTTTCGACGATATCCACGATAACGTCTGAAAGCCCCAATATCGGCGCAAGCTCTATCGAGCCGTTCAAGTGGATTATGTCGATATCTCTGCCCTTTGAGCGGTAATAGTTCTTTGCGATATTTGAAAACTTCGTGGCGACGCGCAGCGTTTTTGAAAGGTCGTCGCAGAAGTTTTTCGGCGCGGCGACCGCCATGCGGCACTTGCCCATTTTCATATCGCAAAGTTCAAAGACGTCAGGCTCGTATTCGAGCAATATATCTTTGCCCGCAACACCGATATCGGCGGCGCCCCTTTCAACGTAGATCGGCACGTCGGATGGCTTGACCCAGAAATATCGCACCTTGTTTTCGGGGTTTTCAAAAATGAGTTTTCTGCTCTTATCGAGAATTGACGGACACTCATATCCCGCCCTTGAAAAGATCTCATAGACCTTTTCGCCGAGCCTGCCTTTCGGCAGCGCTATGTTTATATATCCGTCAAAATCGCCGCTTTCATCGTCTGCGTTTTTGATATCGAGCCTTTCGAGTATATCTGTATAAACGGCAAAGCCGACGGCGTTTTCGCTCTTGCCCATTTTTCGCATCAGTTTATCATACTGTCCGCCCGAGAGCACGTAGCTCGGCACTTTCGGAATAAAGCCCTTGAAGACGATGCCGTTATAATAATTTATATCTCCCGTGACGGAAAAATCGATACAAATGTTGTCGCTGTATTCGCTCTTTGCCAAATCGTCAAGGAGCGAATAGAAATCGCCGTATGAATCGCCCGCTATCGCCCGAATGGACTTTGAGGCATTTTTGACGTTTTCGCTCATCTTGCAAAGGGCGCATAGCTTTTCGCTGTTTTCCGATTCGCCGCAGATGCCGATTATCCCATCGGTATTCTTCTCGGCGATGGCGTCAAAAAGCGCCTTTTGGCTCTCGGCGGGAGGCGTTATCTTTTTTATCAGATCGAAAAGAATATCAAGATTTGAAACGGCGATGAGCGATGATTTTGAAATTGCCGACAGGCTCTCTGCGCCAAGACAAATGATCTCGAAAATGTCTTCGTATTTTACCTTGCCTATGCACTCGACGCCCGTCTGCATTATCTCTTTATAGGTGCCGCTTCCCTTTGATACGCGATAGACGTTTTCGCTGTAAAAAAGCTTTTGCAGTTCAATGCCCGAATTCATGTTGTTTTTGATTATCGAAAGAGTGACGTCAGGCTTCAGCGCCAAAAGCTTGCCGTCGGTATCGTTAAACGTTATTACGTTATCCGAAACAAGAAAATCTTTGTTTTGAGCATAAAGGTCGTACTCCTCGAATTTGCTCATCCGATAAGGCGAATAGCCGTGTTTTTTATAGATCTCTCTCAAAGCGAAAATGATTTTTTCGCTGTTTGAAAGGCAAGAATCGTTGATAGTCATTGTTTATTCTCCGTTTTATCCGTTTTGATCGAATCTTCCATTTTTGCAATGGCATTCTTATATCCGTCGCAGCCGTAGCTGAGCGCCCTGTTCACACGGCTTATCGTGGCGGTGCTCACCTTGACCTTTTCGGCAATGGAAATATAGCTTTCGCCCTTGGCGAGCAAAAACGCCGTGTCAAGGCGTTGAGCCATATCCTGTATTTCTTTTATCGTACACAGATCTTCAAAAAACGCCCTGCACTCCTCTTGTGTATCCAAAAGGCTGATAAGAGCAAAAAGCCTGTCGGTCGATTCGTTTTGATAACTCATAGTAAACCTCTTTCTGTAAAATACTTTATCACTTTATCATAATAAAGCGATAAAGTCAATAGTTTTTGCAGAAAAAAATCACCGCAAAGACACATTTTTGCCTTTGCGGTAGTTTTTACAGTTTTGAATTTATATATTCTATCTGCGAAAGTACGTTTGCAGGTGCGGTACCGCCCTCACTCGCGCGGCGCACAACACAGTTATGAAGGTCGATGGCGTCATATACGTCGCCCTCGATCTTTTCTTCAAAACTCTTGTATGTTTCTATGGGGAGATCTTCCAAAACGAATCCGTTTTCGATGCAATATGCAACTACCCTGCCCGAAACCTTATAGGCGCTTCTGAAAGGCAGACCCTTAAGAACGAGATAATCGGCAAGGTCGGTGGCATTGATAAAGCCCTTTGCCGCCGCAAGACGCATATTTTCTTTGTTGACCTTTAAACCCTTTATCATTCCGCAAAAGACGTCAAGGCACATACAAAGCGTGTCGCAGGCGTCAAAGACACTCTCTTTATCCTCCTGCATATCCTTGTTATATGCAAGCGGCAAACCCTTTAAGGTAGTCAAAAGCGCAAAAAGATCGCCGTAAACTCTGCCGGTCTTTCCGCGTACCAATTCCGCCATATCGGGATTTTTCTTTTGCGGCATGATCGACGAGCCGGTGGTAAAATCGTCTGAAAGCTCGATAAAACCGAATTCGGCGCCCGACCACAAGATAAGTTCCTCCGAAAAGCGCGAAAGGTGCATCATCACTATCGAAATATCACTCAAAATTTCAAGGGCAAAATCGCGGTCCGAAACACCGTCAACGGAATTTTTACAAACCGAAGCAAAGCCGAGTTTTTCAGCCTCATATCCGCGGTCGGTCGGAAAAGTCGTTCCGGCAAGAGCGCAGGAGCCGATGGGCGATACGTCAGTTCTCATTTTGCAATCGCAAATGCGGTCGATATCACGCAAAAGCATCATACAATATGCGCATATATGATGCCCGAAAGTTATGGGCTGTGCCCTCTGCAAATGGGTATAACCCGGCATGATCGTATCGGCATTTTTATATGCAAGAGACGAACATTCCGCAATGAGCGCCTTCAATTTCTCGACTGCCGTATCGCAGAATTCCTTAATATATAGCCTGAAATCGAGAGCCACCTGGTCGTTGCGGCTTCTCGCGGTGTGCAGTTTTTTGCCCACGTCGCCTATGCGCTTTGTGAGTTCTTCCTCGATAAACATATGTATATCTTCGGCACCGTAATCTATTTTAAGAGTTCCGTTTTCAGCCTCGCCATAGAGTTTTTCAAGCTCCGAGATCAAAAGCTCACTTTCAGCCTTTGTGATGATATTGCAATATCCGAGCATAGCCGCGTGAGCCATACTCCCCTTGATATCGCAAAGTATCAAGCGGCAGTCAAAGCGGATCGACGAATTGAAATCATCGGCTATCTCGCTTGTTTTTCCGCTTGTTCTGCCTTCCCACATTTTAGCCATTGTGTACCTCTGAATTACTTGTTTTTATTTTTCTCGTCAACGAGGGCGCTGACCTTGATGGGCAAACCGTAAAGATTGATAAATCCGCGCGAATCGGTCTGATCGTAGTCGCTTTCGCCGAATGTGGCGATATCCTCGGAATAGAGCGAATATTTGCTGTCGACACCTGCTTTGATGATGTTGCCCTTATAGAGCTTGAGCTTTACCCAACCGGTAACGTTCTTCTGCGTCGAATCGACGAATGCCGAAAGCGCTTCGCGAAGAGGAGTGAACCACTGTCCGTTATAGACAAGCTCCGCAAAGGTTATCGACAGACGCTGTTTTTCGTGCAAGGTCAGCTTGTCAAGACAGATGCTTTCAAGCGCCTCGTGCGCACGGTAAAGGATCGTTCCGCCGGGGGTTTCATATACGCCGCGGCACTTCATGCCGACAAGTCTGTTCTCAACGATGTCGATGATTCCGATGCCGTTTTTGCCGCCGAGTTCATTGAGTTTGAGAATAATATCCTTCGCGCTCATCTTTACACCGTCGAGCGCAACGGGAATTCCGCTTTCGAATTCGAGGGTCACGTATGTGGGCTTATCGGGCGCGGAAATCGGAGATACGCCCATTTCCAAAAAGCCCTTTTTCTCATAAAGAGGCTCGTTTTTTGTATCTTCGAGATCCATTCCCTCGTGCGACAGATGCCAAAGGTTTTTATCTTTTGAATAGTTCGTTTCGCGGTTGATCTTCAAAGGAATATTGTGCTTTTCGGCATAGTCGATCTCTTCGTCGCGCGATTTGATGCTCCACTCTCTCCACGGGGCGATTATCGGCATATTGAGGGCAAAATGCTTTATGGCGAGTTCAAAGCGCACCTGGTCGTTACCCTTGCCCGTGCAGCCGTGACAGATCGCATCTGCGTTTTCTTTTTTCGCTATCTCGACAAGTCCCTTGGCGATGCAGGGACGTGCGTGGCTCGTTCCCAAAAGATAGTCTTCATATATTGCTCCGGCTTTCATCGTCGGTATGATATATTCATCAACATATTCATCGGTAAGGTCGAGTATATAAAGTTTAGATGCGCCCGTCTTTATCGCTTTTTCTTCAAGACCTTCAAGCTCATCCGCCTGGCCGACGTTGCCCGACACGGCGATGACCTCGCAGTTATTATAGTTTTCTTTTAACCACGGGATGATTATCGAGGTGTCAAGACCTCCCGAATATGCCAAAACTACTTTTTTGATATCTTTTTTATCCATTTTGATCTCTCCGTTTATTTTGAATAAATATGCTGATATTTTAGTATATTTTTGTATATTTGTCAAGAGATTTATAGATTTTTTGCAAAAATATACAATAAGGGCGGGCAAAATCGCCCGGCCCTTATTCTCTGTTTTTAAATCTGCCCGATCTGCCGCAGATCAAGCCGAAATAATTGTTGCCCGCGATTATGTAATGCTCGCAAAGCGGAATTTTCATAAGCTCGAAAAGTCCTTTGAGCGTTCGCGTGGTCGAAAGGTCGTCGCCGGACGGCAGCGCCTGCCCCAGCGGATGATTATGCGCAATGACGATGCTCGAAGCGTTCCGTTCGATGGCAAGCTTTACGATTTTTGAATAATCGACGAGCGCCGAATTGACCGAGCCCTCGTGTATCTTTTCGGTAGAGATGAGCCTTTTGCCGTTATCGAAAAGCATCACGTAGACGATCTCTTTTGAAAGTCCGCGATAGTATTTGACAAGATAGTCACCGATCTTATCAAAGCTGTCAAGCACCGGCTTGCCGTCATATTCTTCGATATCATATCGGCGCATGACCTCTCTTATCGCTTTGATAAGAACTGCGGTGCTTTCACTCACACCGTCGGTCTTGCAAAGGCTTTGATAGTCGGCGTCAAAAACGCCCGAAAGAGTGCCGTATTTATCGATAAGCTCGTGCGCAAGCGGATTCGTATCGCGGCGCGGTATCGAATAAAAAAGCAGCAGCTCCAAAAGGTTATGGGCATCAAGCGTCTTCTCGTTACCGCTAACCACTTTGCCGCGCATCCTTTTTCTGTGATCGGTGTGTATTCCTTTTTTCTTTTCGGCAGGGCTGTTATTTTGCATACTGTCACCCTTTGCATAAAAATGATATGGCAAACGATTTTTGAGTTTGCCGCGGCGCAGATCGGCAAAGCTATCGGTCGATGCCGCTCCGCGTCATTTCTTTAATATAATCGAGAGTTTTATTGAGCTTATCCAAATCGACAGAGCCGTCAGCGCACATAACGGGAGATTCAAGCGTGACGGTGCCGTGATATATCTTTGAGATATACGGCAAAAATTTATCAAAGTCGATAACTCCCTCGCCGGGATGCACGATCGGTCTTATCTTGCCCCATTCGCGAAAACATCCCGTATAATCGCTTATGTGCATATGGCAGATGCGCCCCGAAATTTCTTTGTCATCGGGGAGTTTTGTCAGCTGATCGTGAAAGGCGCCGAAACGGGTGTCAAAGGTAAATCTGACGTCGCCATCCGCCTTTATCAGATCGTGAAAAACGCTGATGGGATCGCGCGTCGTGCAGGGGATGTTCTCTATCGTCAGCGTAATTTTGTGCTTTTGAGCAATTTCTTTCATATCGTAATATGCCCTCTCGCAGTTTTCAAAATGCGAATCGGAAACGGGACCTCCCCAAAGATGGAAGATCATTTTTTTCGCGCCGACGGCATTTGCCGCGTCGCAGTTGATCTCAAAGCGGCGCTTTGCCTCGGAATATTCAAGTCTGTCACCGCCGCTTATGATTATTCCTATTTCTTTATCTGCGTGGATCGTGTCAAAGCCGACACCCGCCTTATCAAAATCGCAAAGTATCTTTGCAAGGTCGGGATACCACGGAGGTAATATCATAAGCTCCCACCCGTCGGCGTGCACGCTTTCGCGGCTCTTTATCGCCAGAGTATGATCGAAATTATTGACTCTGCCGATCATCGTCCCCGTAGAACAAAAAATCTTATTATCCATTGATAAAACCTGAATTATTTATAAAATCTCATACTTGATATGACCTTGCCCAAAACATAGACCTCGTCGACGATGATGGGCTCCATCGTACTGTTTTCGGGCTGCAATCGGAAGTGCCCGTCTTCTTTATAGAAGGTCTTTACCGTCGCTTCATCGCCCACAAGCGCAACAACGATCTCGCCGTTTTGCGCCACGGGCGTCTTTTCGACGATGATGATATCGCCGCTCAGTATTCCCGCCTCGATCATACTTTCACCGCGTACGCGCAGAGCAAACAGATCGTTCGGCAGATATTGCTTGCCCATTGTCGGGAAATCGATATATCCCTCGTGATTTTCGATCGCCAATATCGGCATACCTGCCGCGACTCGACCGATTATCGGCACGTTTATAGAATTACGGTTGGCTTTTGCATCTTCTTCGGTGCGCAAGGTGCGCGACTTGCCCTGAACTCTTTGTATATAGCCCTTATCTTCAAGGCTTTGCAAATACTTATGCACGGTGGAAGTGCTCTTTATTTCGAGCGCTTCGCGAATATCGCGCACAGTCGGAGAATATCCGTCGCGTTTTATTGTGTCGCCGATAAAATCATACATCGCTTTTTCAAGTTCATTCAAAGGCTGCATGGCAATTCCTCCGCATAAAATACTTTTCTGTGATAAGTGTATCACACTTTTTTCAAAAATGCAAACAAATGTTCGACTTTTTATTAAATTTTTGAGACTTTTTGTTTTTTTCTTGCGGTTTTTCGAGGCTTGTGATATACTTTTTGCATAACAAAATCAACGGAGAGCAATATGGATTATAACAAATCTTCTGCAAAACTGCGCCTTGTTCTGCTTATACTTTTGGCGCTTATCATACCCGCCGTCAACTGTTTTGCGCTTTTGCCATTGCGCGAATATTTTAACGGCGATATGTATAATATCCTGCCCTATACGGTTTTTGACGGCGCTTCATATTTCTTTTCGGCTTTTGCAAAATATGCCTGCATAGGTGTCATCGTTGCATCCGTGCTTGCAAGGCACGGCAAAAGAGCCGCGGCATATTCGCTTGTTTTCACCGCGGTCTATCTTTTATCGTCAACGTTTTTGCCGTTCCTTTCGGGCATTTTCTTTCCGAAACTCATACCGATACAAAACGGCGATCTCTTTTATGCCATAATGTCGATGCTTTCCGATATCGTCTTCATAATCGCGATATACGTCCTTTGCGTGATATTCAGAAAATATGCGCAAAGAAAAGGTATCGACGTGTTCGATCACGACTCCGCCGACACGAAAAAATACGTCTGCACAAGGGCTCTTATCATCATAGCGATAATTTGCACCGTGACGCTGATAACGTCGGGCATAAACATCGTCTCAAATATGCTTTCATACGGAATATCCGCCGAAAACGTCACACAGCTTATAAAGGAAGCGGGGTATGCCGTTATATCCTTTATAATAGGCGCGATAACCGCACCGCTCGTCATCAAAAACATTTTTATAATTGACAAGAAATAAAAATACGGCATCCTTTCGGATGCCGTATTTTTTATGTCACATTGATTTTCAACCGCAATTCTGGCAGAAAAGCATAAGAACGAGTAATGCGATAACAATGACTAAAATGGTGTTATCGTCACCGAAAAGATTGCAAAGGCATCCCATGGTATGATCCTCCTTTCACACTTTCACATCGCAAAACCGATGCCGAACATCGGCTGCACCTTTGATAACATAGTATGCCGAATGTCAAAAACTGTGATTGTGTCAAAGTTCTGCCGCTCTCATATAGTGTTAGTACAACCGACGTTTTTTCCGAAAGGATTTGATTTTACGGATATTAAAAAGATAGCGATAATAGGCGATACAAAAAGGCAGAGAGCGACCGCCGAAGCATTTGCAAAAGACGGTGTTGAAATTGCCGTTTGCGGTGACTTTGACGGCTTTGATGCCAATGCCGCGATAACAAAATGCAACGATCTGTCATCAGCCGTCGGCAAAGCGCAGGCGATAATCCTGCCCTTTCCCGTAACACGTGACGGTTTATATATAGAAGGCTCAAAAATAAGTCTTGATGAACTTTTTTCGGTTTGCGACCACATACCGCTTTTGGGCGGCGGAGTTGACACACATCTTCGCACCGCTGCCGCATCATACGGTGTCGGCATCACAGACTATTTCGAGCGCGAGGAACTGAAGATCTATAATGCCGTGCCCTCCGCAGAGGGAGCGATCTTTGTTGCCATGAAGCTTATGGAGAAAACGCTCTTTTCATCCGAAGCGCTGATTTTAGGCTTCGGCAGACTCTCAAAAGCCCTCTCGTCGCGCCTTTTGGCGCTGGGATGCCGCGTTCGCGTAATCGCACGTTCAAAAAGGGATCTTGCGCAAATAGCCGCTCTCGGATATTCCCACGGCGACTTTTCACAACTTGCAAAATTTGCCGCGACCGCCGACGTGATCTTTAATACCGTACCGGCAAAAGTTATGGGCGAAGATATAATTGAAGCAACGAAACCCGACTGCACGATAATCGATCTTGCGTCAAATCCCGGAGGTGTTGACAGAGAATGTCTTGCCTTATCGGAGCGCAAATTCGAGTGGGCGCTCGGTCTGCCGGGCAAGCTTTTTCCCAAAACGGCAGGCGAATATATAAAAACGGCGGTTGAAAACATCATAAACGAAAGGGATGAACCCTCTTGATAGGATATGCCATTTGTGCATCCTTTTGCACCCACAAAAAATCCCTTGAAACTTTGAAAAGCTTTGCAGATCAAGGATATGATATTTTGCCGATAATGTCGGAAAATACTTATACGCTTGACACACGCTTCGGCAAAGCCGAAGACCTTATAAAGGAAGTTGAAGACTTGTGTAAAAAGCCGATAATCCACACCTGTGTCGATGCCGAGCCGATAGGACCCAAGATCAAGCTCGATGCGCTCATAATCTCACCCTGCACGGGCAACACGATGGCAAAGATCGCAAACGGCATCACCGACAGCGCCGTTACCATGGCGGCAAAAGCGCACATAAGAAACGAAAGGCCGCTCATCATCGCCTTGGCAACGAACGATGCGATGAGCGGAAATTTTATAAATCTCGCATCACTCATGAACAGAAAACACGTCTATTTTGTGCCCATGGCGCAGGATGACCCCGAAAAAAAGCCGTCATCTTTGATTTGCCGCTTCGATCTTGTAGGCGAAACGCTGCAAAACGCCCTGCACTCAAAGCAGATACGTCCGCTGTTTGTATGATCAAAAAAAGCCACTTGCGTGGCTTTTTTTATTTACACCGTCATATTGTTTTTGATCCGCAAATTATCGGCTATCATCGCAATGAATTCCGAATTCGTCGGCTTACCGCGGTTGTTTTGAATGGTGTAGCCGAAATAGAAATTCAGCACGTCCACATCTCCTCTGTCCCAAGCGACCTCTATTGCGTGGCGTATAGCCCTCTCGACGCGCGATGACGTAGTGGCATATTTCTTTGCGACAGTCGGATAGAGTATCTTTGTCACAGAATTTATAAGCTCGGAATCATTGATCGTCATAATGATCGCGCAGCGAAGATACTGATAGCCCTTTATGTGAGCGGGCACACCGATCTGGTGTATGATCTTCGTCACCTGCTTTTCAAGGCCGCCGTCGCCCATTTTCATATCAAAGCTTTCGCTCTGCGACTGCAAAGAGATGCCCTCTTTTGCGGCAACGAGAGTTTTTATTCTGTCGGCAAGCGTTTCATAGCTGAACGGCTTGAAAATACAATAAGCCGCTCCCGCCTTGGTCGCCTCTAAAAACATATTGCTCTGGCTTTCGTAATTTGTGAAAATGAAGAGCGGCAATTCGTTTTTCGGTATGCCGAGTTTTGTCGAATTTTTGATGACTTGTATTCCGTCATACTTCGATAGCCAAGCGTCAACGAGCACAACATCAGGTCTGTGTGAGGAAATTTTCTGCAAAACCTCCTCTCCGTTTGCGGCAATATCGCAAACGTCAAGTCCGTATCTCATTAAATTTTCACGGCAAAGCATTCTGAAATCCGCGTTGCTGTCGGCAACGATGATCTTGATCCTGTCTTCCATATTTTACCTCAAATCCGCCGTTTTTATCGGCTTTGTAATATTTTTTGCTGCGGTAAAATCGGAGCTCTCGATTTTTCCGTCACAAGATTTTTTTGTAAGTTTCTTCCTGTGAAAAAATATTACCATATTTTGGAAGGCATTGCAATACCGATTAAATCGCATACTTCACAATAATTTCGACAACCGAAGAGAATATTTTGTAAATACGGCAAAGGTTTTTCGATTTTGCTGTATGATTTTGTCGAATTATGTCGAACGAATTATTTTTCCGCTTGACTTTTGCCACGGTTTTTGCTATTGCGACATTATACCCTCGCGACCCCCGAAAGTCTTGCGGCATTCGCCACCGCTTTTGCGACAGCATCCGCCGCGCATTTGTCAAGAGCCGACGGCACGATATTGGTCCTTGAAAGTTCGCCTTCATCTATCATATTCGCTATCGCCTTTGCCGCGGCGATCTTCATTTCGTCGTTTATATCCGAGGCGCGGCACATAAGCGCCCCCTTGAAAATACCGGGGAAAGCCAATACGTTGTTGATCTGATTGTCAAAGTCGCTTCTGCCCGTGCCGACGATAGCGGCGCCTGCCGCATAGGCCTCACTCGGCATGATCTCGGGCGTGGGATTTGCCATGGCAAAGACGATAGAGTCTTTGTTCATGCTCTTTACCATATCGGCACTCAAAACGTTCGGCGCCGAAACACCGATAAACACGTCGGCGCCCTTTACGGCATCTTTTATCGTTCCCTCTGTCTGCAAAGGATTTGTCATATTCGCAAGCTCTTCCTCGCTCTTTGATCTGAACACCCTGCTTTTTGTCAAAATTCCGTCAATATCGCACATCGTGATATCGTGCACGCCGAAAGAATAAAGCATCTTTGCTATCGCCGTACCGGCAGCGCCTGCTCCGCTCACAGCCACCTTGATGTTTTTCATATCCTTGCTTGTTAACTTGCAGGCGTTTATGAGCGCCGCGCAAACGACCACCGCCGTGCCGTGCTGATCGTCATGGAATACGGGAATGCGGCATTTTTCTCTCAATTTCGCTTCGATCTCAAAGCAGCGCGGAGCGGAAATATCTTCAAGATTTATGCCGCCGAAAGAATCGGATATGCGATAGACAGTATTCACGAATTCATCGACGTCCTTCGTTGAAACGCAAAGAGGTATCGCATCGACTCCGCCGAACTCCTTCAAAAGAGCGCACTTGCCCTCCATAACGGGCATACCGGCAATATGGCCTATGTCGCCAAGACCCAAAACGGCACTGCCGTCGGTTATTACGGCAACGAGATTTGAGCGGCGCGTCAAACGGTAGACCTCATCGGGATCTTCTTTTATTTTAAGACAAGCCGCGGCGACCCCCGGCGTATATGCAAGCGACAGATCCTCTTTTGAATCAAGCCGGCAGCGCGCCACCATTTCGATCTTGCCGTTCCACTCGTAATGTTTTTTAAGCGATTCTTCACCGATACTCATATTTATTGCCGTCCTTTGCTGTTATTTTATTAAATTGTAACACAGCGAAAATATTTTTTCAACAAACAAAGTATTTTGCATATTTACTTGAAATCGGTGTGCGGTTTATTATATAATATATAGGTAACGTATACATTTACCCATACAGGAACAAACAATG
>JAGAFQ010000104.1 GCA_017612495.1 Clostridia bacterium | reverse complement strand
TTTTTCCTCTTCGACGGGTTTTCCTTTCCGCTCGACAAACCGGGATTTGTCAACGGCTGCTCATCTCTATCTTCCAAAGTTCATCAATACTTTTTTGATTATCAGGGAACCAAAAAACTGTCGTTTTATGATATATTTGAGTCTCTCCGCCGGATCCGTCTTCATTCACTTCGCATTGAAGCCTGTTCCACACTACGATTTTATAAAGCAAAGCATCGTAGTCCCTTGTTCCGCCATCATCATAAGTGCCTTTCGGAATCGGTAAAAACAGTACCAGAAGAATGACAGCAAATAGAATCGATACGATAATGATTGGCTTCTTTTTCATTTTGATTACCTCAATACAAATTCTGATTTGTCCAAATTTATAGCGAGCATCGGATTTTGCCGTACAAAATCCACATACCGAAATACTTCCTTATCGGGCTGTCGCTAAAGGCAAAGCTTTTTTTCAGTTTTTGTGATTTACAACGTTTTGCGGCTTGCCGTCAAAGAAGCATTCTATGTTCTTTGCGACCTCGATTATGAGTCTTGCGCGCGCTTCGTCAGATGCCCAGGCGATGTGCGGCGTCATTATTATATTCTTGCAGCCAAGATAGGGCGAATCGCTTCTCATCGGCTCAATATCTAAAACGTCGATGGCGGCGCCGGCGATCACGTCATTTTGAAGCGCCCACGTAAGGTCATCTTCATTCACGAGTCCGCCTCGCGCGGTGTTTATAAGATATGCGCTCTTTTTCATCATTTGCAGTCTTTGACGGTCAACGAGGTTTTTCGTGCTTTCCGTAAGAGGCGCATGAAGCGATAAAAAGTCGCTTTTTTCAAACAGCTCATCCAAAGATACGAATTTCACGTTTTCGGGACACGGGCGCTCACTGCGCACGTATGCTATGACGTTCATCCCATAAGCGTTTGCGATCTTTGCGACCGTCTTGCCTATTGTGCCGAAGCCGAAAATGCCGAGCGTTTTGCCTTTGAGTTCAAATAGGGGATAGGGAAAATATGAAAATTTGTTCGCATTGACCCAATCACCTCGATGAACGGAGGCGTTGTATTGCGAAAGGCTCGTTGCAAGCTCCGAGATCATCGCAAAGGTGAGCTGCGCCACCGAGTCGGTGGAATAACCCGGCACGTTGCAGACCGTCACGCCGAGGTCGTTTGCGGCGTCTATGTCGATGTTGTTGTATCCGGTCGCAAAAAGACCGACGTATTTGAGGTTTTTGCAGTTTTGCATGATCTCTCTTGTGATCTTCGCCTTGTTGCAAACGAGCGCGTCGGAATCTCCGATGAGTTCGATGAGCTTATCGGCAGACGTCATATCGTGATAGTGGACACATCCGAGTTTGTCTATCGGAGAAAAATCAATGTCACCGCGGCTGACGGTATTCGTGTCGAGAATGGCGATCTTTTTCATAAAATACCTCTTATTCCATTACGATATATGCGTCTCTGCTTGCGCCCACCGAGACGTATTTAACGGGCACGCCCATTTCCTTTTCGATATAGGCGATGTAATCGAGTGCCGCACGCGGCAGATCGGATTTTTTGCGGCATTTTGAAATGTCGCAGTTGAATCCGTCAAAATATTTATAAATCGGTTTGGCACGGTCGAGTCTGTCGCCCGTGACGAATTCGGTCGTTTCTTTGCCGTCTATCTCATAGGCGACGCACACGGGTATTTTGTCAAGATAAGAAAGGGTGTCGAGTTTCGTTAATGCAAGCTCCGTTGCGCCCTGCATTTTGCAGCCGTATCTTGACGCGACCACGTCAAAGCCGCCCACCCTGCGCGGACGTCCCGTTGCCGCACCGTATTCTTCTCCCGCTTCGCGCAAAGCGTCTCCTTCTTTGCCGAACATTTCACAGGTGAAAGGACCTTCGCCGACACAGCTCGAATATGCCTTTGTGATGCCGATTACTTTGTCAAGACGCGCAAAGGGAATGCCCGCACCGATAGGCGCGTATGCCGCTATTGTGGGGGAGGATGATGTATAGGGCAGAATGCCGAAATCAACGTCGCGCAAAGCGCCGAGTTGAGCCTCGAACATAATATTCTTGCCGTTCTTCATCGCAGAGTCAAGATAATTTGTGGTATCGCAGATGTGAGGCTTTAACGCATCGCCGAATTTGTGAAGCCATGCAAGCATATCGTCCGGCGATATTTCTTCGGCGCCGTAGCCCTTGTTCACGATGAGATTTTTCCATTCAACGATGCCGCAAACTTTCTTTTTGAGCGTGTCTTCGCTGAGCAAATCTCCCATGCGAATGACTTTTTTCATATATTTGTCGCCGTAAACGGGACCGATGCCGCGGCGGGTAGAGCCGAATTTGGCGTCGCCCAGGCGGTCTTCTTCAAGTATGTCGAGCTGTTTGTGATAGGGCATACAGATTACGGCTCTGTCGCTGATTTTAAGCGAATCGGGTGTTACCTTGATGCCTTTTGACACAAGATTGTTTATTTCTTTACTCAAATGCTCGATGTCGATCACCATGCCGGGACCCATTACGTTGACCGTTTTATCGCGTAAAATACCGGAGGGCAAAAGATTCAAGATGAATTTTCCCTTGTCGTTTATTACGGTGTGACCTGCGTTGTTGCCGCCCTGATAGCGGATTATGACGTCGTATTCTTCCGAAAACAGGTCCACCATACGGCCCTTGCCTTCGTCACCCCAGTTTACGCCTACGATAGCACAAAGCATATAAAACCTCCGAAAAGTGAAAACATACATTGTTAATATACATAATTTTACTATGAGTGATAAAGAAATTCAATACTTTTGTAAAAAAGGAGCATAAACTGTTGACAAAATGAGCAATGGGGTGCTATAATCTCACCATTATATCATTATGTAATAAATCCACGGAGGGACACGGCATGAGTTTTGTGTATATACCGAAAGGATATCACAGCGCGCTTAATTTATATGAAACGCAAAGCGCGATCGGAACGGTAAAACGCGAATTTCAGGAGCGTTTGGCAAATGCGCTCAATCTCAAGCGCGTGACGGCTCCGCTTTTCGTCTCGCCTCAAAGCGGTCTTAACGACGATTTGAACGGCTATGAAAGGCCGGTCGAATTCGGCATTGCCCAGACGGGCAAAACCGCGCAGATCGTTCATTCTCTTGCCAAGTGGAAAAGAATGGCGCTCGGCAAATACGGTTTTCCTGCCGGAGAGGGACTTTATACCGATATGAACGCCATAAGGCGCGATGAGGATATGGATAATCTCCACTCCATCTACGTTGACCAATGGGACTGGGAAAGAGTTATCACGAGGGAAGAAAGAAACCTCGATTTTCTCAAAAAGATCGTTTGCGACATCGTGAATGCCATTTGCGACACCGAAGATGTGCTGAAAAAGAAATTCCCGTGCCTTTCGGGCAAACTCAAAAGAGAGGTCAGTTTTATAACGACTCAAGAGCTTGAAGATATGTATCCCGATAAGACCCCGAAGGAGCGCGAAAACGCATATCTTTATGAGCATAAGACCGCATTCATCATGCAAATAGGCGACGAACTCAAAAGCGGTAAAAAACACGACGGCAGAGCGCCCGACTATGACGATTGGAAATTGAACGGCGATCTTCTGTTTTGGGATGACGTGCTTAATTCCGCCATCGAGATCTCGTCAATGGGCATCCGCGTTGACAAAGAGAGCCTTCTTTATCAGCTCAAAAAAGCGGACTGCGAAAAAAGAAAAGAACTCGATTTTCACAAGATGCTCATAGAGGATAAATTGCCCCTTACCATAGGCGGCGGCATCGGTCAGTCAAGGCTTTGTATGCTCCTTACGAAAAAGGCTCACGTGGGTGAGGTGCAGGTATCTATCTGGGATGACGAGACCTTGAAGATCTGCAAAGAAAACGGAATAACGATC